>JBCCEX010000083.1:0-6551 GCA_039030035.1 Myxococcota bacterium | reverse complement strand
TCACCTGCTGCGCATCTGCTAACGAACCACTTGCATGCAGCAGCACCACATGGGCATTGGCCCCCAAAATTTTGTCACGCAGATCGGCATGAAAGCCGTTCATCACCCCCAATACAACCACGGTACCGCAAGAGCCCATGCCGGTTGCACAAACCGATAGCAGCGCAATAAACGAAATGGCATGGCTACGACTATTTGCCGTTAACAGCCGCAACCCCAGCCACAATTCATACCCTCCCCAAGTAGGAAGCCGCCACTCAGACAAAAACAGATAACCAACACAGCCACCCACCACCAAACAAAGCAGCAGCAGCAGCCCCCAACTCAACAGCACCGCAGCAGCATTGAGGGGGGCCTGCCCCGGTTCAAGCAGCAATATCAACCGATCGGGAAAAGCTGCCAACCCCACAGCCGCCAACGCCACAATCCACAATGCCTCAGCAAAAGCAGGCCGTTTGAGCCAAACAGCCATAGCAACACCCACAGCAAAGCCCATCGGCAGCAATCGCACCCAGTCCAAATCAAACCATCCGACCGCCATGAGGCAACCGGCACCCATGGCCAAACACAGCAGGTGGGTGCTGTTTTGCCTGCGCCACAACAACCACACCGTGGCGAGCGGCCCCCCCAAACATCCGCATACACAAGCACGCAATACGCTGTATCTGGCCTGAATCAGATCCAAAGCGCTACAAATGGCAGCTGCCAACCAGCAAAACGCTACCGCTACACCCAAAGCGACACTGTCCCACATCTTTTCTGCTTCTCATCTATTGCACATCGCCAGCATAGCAGCTAAAGCCATAACTTGCTTGGTTTTATCGAGTTGATTGTTATCAGACTTGATGACCTGATCGGAACAGTTACTTACTTATATAATAATCATACCATGATCGCATGAATCTACACGCTCTGACCAGAGCTGACGCATTAAAAAAAGCATAGAAAGGCATCTTCAGGTGCTTACTCTATTTGTAGGGGATGGGTTTTAGAGGCAAGCAGGTGGCTATTGCCCACACCGAGCTAACACAAGCGGGATGATCAAATATAGCTACTGCTGCCACAACAAAAGCGTATAAATTGCGTAGGGTATTACCAATAGTAGGCCAAACCAGCGGCTTAGGTGTCCGTGTATGCGAATGGCTGGGTAGAGAATGAGTGTGTAGCCAAACAGCAGGGCCCATGAGACAGGATCGATAGGGGAGAGGTGCGATACCTTTGCCGGCCATAAGACCACGCCTAAACCCAGTAAAATGTTGTAGAGGTTGGAGCCTAAAATGTTGCCTAGGGCAACGTCGTGGTGGTTTTGGCGTAGGGCGGCCAATGAGAAGGCTAGTTCGGGCAGACTGGTGCCAAAGGCAACAATGCTCAGGCCGACTATCTGCTGGGGAATGCCTAGGTGAGAGGCGATCTCTACGGCGCCAATGACAACGATTTTACCGCCCGCTACTAAGCTGATGAGGCCGGTGATGAGACCGGCTATGGATTTGGGCAGGCTCCAGGTGATTTTTTGGGGAGTCTCAGGGGTGTGAGATGTTTTGGCGCTGCGCAGCGTATGAATGAGCACGCAGCAAAACCCAAACAGCAGCACGGCGCCGCCTATGGGCTGTAGCATGGGCCAGTGTAGCAGCACATAGGCAACTGCAGAGGCTAGTAGGGTGAAACTCCAGCGCTGCAGGGCGTGGGGGGCGCGTAGGCGTACGCGGTAGATAAGGCAGGAGCAGCCAAGTACGACGGCGATGTTTTGAATGTTGGAGCCGACTACATTGCCAACAGCTACATCAATGTTGGCAGCAGGCGAGAGAAGACACACGCCGATTTCAGGAAAAGAGGTGCCGATGGCAACCAAGGTTGCAGAGGCAATCGCTGGGGAGATACCCATGCGATAGGCAAGCTGAATGCACGCCGATACGAGCACATGCCCTCCTAGTAGCAAGAGCATTGAGCCGGTAGCAATTGCTCCAAGAGATAACATATTGTGTGTATAGACCCTCTGTTAGCACAACCATTTGTGGCGCTGTTACATTCCCACGCTGCTTGGAATTTTTACGCTCGGTATACAACCCTTGGCTTTTGCTTTATGAAGATTGTGCAGGCATTGTCAGCAGCTGCAGCAGGTGGTTGAGCTCTTTGGCCGATTTGAACTGCAGTACAATGCTGCCCCTCTCGCCTTTGCTGTGGCGCAGCTGCACACCGGCGCCAAAGCGCTGCTGGAGGCGTTGGCAAATCTGCTGATGCACAAACGACTGCTGCACGCCGCGGGTGGCTGCTTTGCTGGCTCGGGCCAGCTGTTCGGCCTGGCGTACGGTCATGCCCTGTTGTGCAATTTGATCGGCCAGTGCGCGCGCTTGCTGCGGTGCCAGGCTGGCGAGTGCACGAGCATGGCCACCGGTGATTTTTTTGTTAACAATCAGCTCTTTAACCGAGTCGGGTAGCTTGAGCAGGCGCAGCGCATTGGCAATAACCGATCGATCTTTGCCAACGGCTTGGGCCAGCTGCTGTTGGGTATATTGCGACGTTTCTAGCAGGCGCTGATATGCTGTTGCCTCTTCAAGCGCATTGAGATCTTCACGCTGAATGTTTTCAATTAGCGCCAGTGTTAAAGTTTTTTGATCGGTTACCTGCATCACCAAGCAGGGCACCTGCGTTAATTCTGCCTGCTTAGCAGCACGCCAGCGCCGCTCACCAGCAATAATCTCATAGCGATCTGCAGTTATTTGACGCACCACCAACGGTTGCAAAATGCCGTGCTGCCGCACACTTGCAGCCAAATCTGCCAGCGCTTGCGCTGCAAACAGCTCACGCGGCTGCCCCACACCAGGTTGCAAACAGCCAACATCGATCTGTTGCAGTGTTTTGTCTACCGGTTGTGTATGATGCGCAACATCTGCCGTGCTGCTTTGTTGGCCAAACATCTCCCCTTGTGCTGCCATTGTTTCCCCTTACAACTGCATGTAGTGTAATCCATTACCCAACAAAGCCCAAATCATCAGGGCCAGCAGGCACAATGCCGGTAGGATTAATATGGGTGTGGCTTTGGTAATAGTGCCGCTCAATATGGTCAAAAAGTGATCCCCAAAATGGTGGCTGCAGTCGTTAAGCATTGCTCTGTCAATCATGTATAATAATACGATACGAGCAGAAATAAACCACCCGCTTGCCTTGTTGTGCATATAAAGCAAAGGAGTTGCCATGCGAAGAGATCAGCTAGCGTTCATGTTGGGTTTACTATGCAGCATATCGGGTTGTAGCGACTCATCGAGTGATGAGACCTCTAGTGAAAATCTGGTTTCTAAGAAAAGTGAGGAGGAACAAGATAGTGAGCCTCTCACTCAGGATTTGGGTGCGATTGATCTTGATAAAGACACCGTTTATGTAGCCCGAATTGAAGTGAGTACATATGATAAAAGATATCTCTACCATGATAGAAATAGCAATAATAAACCGCGTATTGTTCAAAATAATGCTTCTGCAGGTTGGTATGTGGTTCCTCTAAGATCAAGCAGTGGAAACAGTATTTGCACGAACAATACCACAAAACAATGCATAGGTATAGGAAAAGTTATAAGCGCTACAAAAGGTACTGTACTTACTGCAGAAGTAGTATTTAAAAGCAGTGTTAGTATAAATATAGATAAAAACAAAAATGGTTACTATATTTCAAATTCACTTTTTAATAAAACATACTATCTATGCTTAAATAGTAACAAAAATGATGTTGTATTTCAAATAGAAAAAAATGATGATAAATGCCTGTGGACATTTGAAAAACAATCCGCGTTTTGAAAAACAATCCACGTAAAGCATGTGACTAGACCAGAAGTTTCACCCCAAACCCCATTGCAAGGTCACCTTTGCTCTAACCACCCGTATACGTGGCCTGCCCGATCAATGTAGCGAGTTGACAGATCGCCTCTTGCTGTAGTGGGCGTTGTGGCACGAGGGGCAGGCATAGCAAGGGGCGATGCATGCAGCGTTTTATAAATTGCACCCAATGTTGTTGTTGTTGTTCGTGTAGCATCTGTTCGTGGGCAATGTGTTGGAGTGTTTGCAGTTGATGTAGTTTTTGTTGTGTTTGTGGTGGGAGGGGGTTTGTTGTTGAGGGCTTGGTTTGTTGCTGTAGCCACTGTTGCAGTTGTTTGAGGTGTTGTTGCATGGGTTTGGTGAAATGTTGTGGCATAAGGGCGTTGATAAAGACGGCCCCTACAGCAATTGACTGCTCTTGTTGTACGCGTTGTTGTAGCTGTACGCTCTCTGTGGCGGGTAGTTCGGCGGGTTGTGTTACAATGTGTAGTAGGGCGCGTTGTGGGTTGGCTAGGGTGTCGGCTACCTGCTTGGCCTCTTTGGCTACGGGGCCGTGCTGCATGCTGAGGTGGGTGACGCGTGCTACGCGCAAAAAGCGGGTGCCGTGGCCTGTGGCTGGGCAGTCGACTACAATGCGATCGAAGCGTGGGTGGGTGTTGCGCTGGGTTTCGCAGGCGTGATACCAGATTTTGCCTAGCATGTTGAGTTCGGCCAGTGCGGGGGCAAAACGGGTGATGGCTCGCATAAAGGGGCTGGCTAGCAGCAGGCGGCTCACTATTTTTGAGTGTAGTTTGAGTGCCACATACTCTTGTAGTGCTAGTTGGGGGCACAGGTTGATAGCATGTAGGTTGGGCAATATGTGCCGAATTGTGCTATCGATGGGGGGGCACTGCAGCATGGCGCTGTGGCTATCTTTGGCGGCTACCTGCACCAGCAGTGTGGTTAGGCCTTGCTGTGCAAATGCGTGGGCCAAGCTGCACGACACGGTGCTTTTGCCTACGCCTCCTTTGCCGCACACAAAGTGTAGCTGTGGTTGCAGCATTTGTGGCAGCAAGGCAGTTTGTTGCACCATATTAAATCCACTGTGGCCGTTGCAGCATAAGCTTACTATAGCAGCGTGAGGCTTGGCTTGCGACAAAGGGCAATCGCAAGAGATATTTGGGGCTACAGCAAGGGTTGTTGCCAATGGATATATGGACATGAGGATATTTTGTGTGCGATGGCTATGGCGCGGCATTGACGCGATTTGACACATAGAATACATTAATGCAACAAGGGGGCGCAGATTTTGCAGTGGAATGGTTGCGTGGTGTAGTGGATTTGTTAGTTAGTTGATTTTGTAGTCTAGTGGATTTGGAGCCTAACATGATTGAGCATTTTTTTGTTGCGTTAGAGCATTTTAATGAGGCGCTATGGGGCAGCGTGGGTGTAACGCTTATTTTGGTAATTGGAGCGATTTTGTCGCAGCAAATTGGGTGGGTGCATGTGCGAGCGCCGCTCAAAATTATGCGTGACTGCTTGCGGCTGTTGCGACAAAAAGAGCCGCAAAACGGTGACAAAAACAGTGCCGAGAGCACACGTGGCGTGTCGCCGGCGCGTACCTTTTTTGCCTCGTTGGGTGAGTGTGTGGGCATTGGCAATCTGGTTACGGTGGCTTTGGGTGTGCAAATTGGTGGCCCTGGTGTGCTGGTGTGGATATGGGTGGTGGCTGTTTTGGGCATGGCCTTAAAATATGGCGAAGTTTATCTGGGCATTGCCCATCGCCGCCCCAACAACCATGGTAGCTACGACGGCGGGCCTATGTATGTGCTGGCGCACGCCTTTCCTGGCTGCCGGCACTGGCTGCCGCATATTGCTGCCTTTTTGCTGTGTGTTTACGGCATTGAGATCTACATGTTTAGCGTTATTAAAGAAAGCATTGTGGCCAGCTGGTCGCTGCCTGCAGTGTGGGTGACGCCTGTGCTGCTGCTGCTGATTATGTTTGGGGTTATGGGGGGGGTCAAGCGCGTTGGGGCCATTAGCAGTGTGCTGATTCCGCTGTTTGGCACGCTGTTTTTGGCCATGACAATAACGGTGCTGCTGCTGAATGTGCAGCAGCTGCCCGGTTTGTTGGTGACTGTTGTGCGTAGCGCCTTTACGGGGCATGCTGCGGTGGGCAGCTTTGCCGGCAGCACCTTGATTTTAACGGTGTCGCGTGGTTTGGCCAGCGCCTGCTACTCGGGTGATGTTGGCATTGGCTACGCCTCAACCATTCACAGCGAAAGCCGTGTGCAAGATCAGTCGCGGCAGGCCAGTTTGAGCATGTTGGGTATCGCTTTTGATGCGTTTATTTGCAGCTGTGTGGTGCTGCTGTTGCTGGTTACCGGTGTGTGGGCGCAGCCTGTCAACAGCACTTTGGCAGTGCAGCATGCGCTGTCGCAGCATTTTGCCAACATGAATCTGTTTATGCCGCTGTTTCTGTTTTGTTTGGGCTACACCTCCATTGCTGCTTGCATGGTGGTGGGCATCAAAGCCGCCAGCTTTTTGGGCTCTGGCAGAGCGGTGATCATCTACTGGGTTTGCGGTGTGATCACATTTTTGCTTTTCTCTATGCTCGATGCACGCTATGCACTGGCCGTTATGAGCTTGGCAGGAGCCTGCTTGATGATTGTCAACTGCTTTGCGCTGTTGCGGTTGCGCCGCAGCATTCAGCCGCCGTGTGTGTAGTGTTGCGCTTGTGTGTTGCCGCCTGCCGCTGAGACCTGTCG
>JBCCEX010000082.1:0-6674 GCA_039030035.1 Myxococcota bacterium | reverse complement strand
GAAACAGGAGGAAGTTTTTGACTGCATTGCCGACAGTAAAACAATTCATTCAACCATCGACTTGGCAAAGAAAAAGCAGAAAAGAAAAACTGGATGGAAACCCGCTGAGCACCATCCGTGGAGAGAGTATAAAAATAAAAGACCAGAACAGGCTCTTCATGGAAACTGAAAAGAACTGCATGATCACACACAAAAGCAGGCTTGCATTTGTGTGTGTTCATGAAGTCAATGGGGACATTTCTAATGAACGTTGACAGCAACTTTTCTTGACTTCAACACTTTCTCCAAAACCACCTTGATTTGACCCCCATAAAATCTACATATCAATTTTCCTCCCAAATGTAGTGCCCCGCGTTTTTCGGAAAACCAAGAAATAGCGGAGTATGCTTGCGCGAAACGTCGAAGTCAGGAGATTGAAAAAAGATCGTCACCTCAGATATATGCCAGGTACTATCTCAAGAGAAAAGACAATTCTCGTGGTTGCATGTGTCAAAAGAGGTTTCGTTGATCGTCGCAGGTGTGCTACTAGCGGTTGGGTTATTGACTGTGGTTAACACGCTCATTGACCAACTGCAGTCGGTATGTCAAGCTAGATCGAATGGGGTTTTATCGTGCGCGTTGGTGATTTGGCACAGCAGTTGGGTGGGCGTTTGCTTGGAGAAGATGGTGATGTGCATGCTGTCTGCTCGTTGGAATCGGCGCAGCAGGGGGATTTGGCGGCGGTGCTGCACCCTAAGGAGCTGCAGCCGGCTCTGAGTACGCAGGCTGGTTGTCTGCTGCTTGATGAGTCTTATGCGGCGCATTATGCCGATCGTATCTCCTGTTCGTTGATTGCGTTGGCCAATCCGTTTGTGGGGTTTGCGCAGGCGCTTAATTTGTTGCATCCGCCTGCAGAGTCGCCGATGGCGGGGGTGCATGCTTCGTGTGTGGTGCATGCGCAGGCGCAGCTGGGGCAGCGGGTGTATGCGGGGCCTATGTGTTGTATTGGTCAGGCATCGATTGGTGACGATAGCCGTGTGTTGCCGTTTGTGTTTATCGACGATGATGTTGTTGTGGGCAAACGCTGCATTTTGGGTGTGGGGTGTGTGCTGCTGCGCGGCACACGGCTGCAAGACGATGTGGTGATTCATGCGGGTGCGGTGCTAGGAAGCGATGGATTTGTGTATGCGCCGCACAGTCAGGGCACGGGCAACATGAAGGTGCCGTGCCGGCGTGGTGTTGTGGTTGAGCGGGGGGCTGAAATTGGTGCAGGTGCCTGTGTGGATCGCGGTATGCTGCAACATACGCGGCTGGGAGCGGGTGTAAAAATCGACAATCTGGTGCAGATTGCCCACGATGTGTCGCTGGGAGACGACACGCTGATTGCTGCACAATCGGGTGTTGCTGGCCACTCTCATCTTGGCAAGGCGGTGCTGGTGGGTGGGCAGGCCGGTGTACGTGAGCGGGTGCATGTTGGCGAACATGCCTGTGTATCGGCGCAGTCGGGTGTGGCTCAAGATGTGCCGGCGGGTGAGGCGGTGGCCGGCAGCCCTGCTATGCCGCAAGCAACATTTTTGCGCAGCAGCTTGCTGTATCGCCGCTTGGGGCGTTTGGCCAATCAGGTCAAACAGCTCAGCGATAAGGTGAATGGGCCCAATGGCCCAATAGAGAGGTAAACAATGGCCGACACACAACAGCCCTTCACGCAGCAAATGCCGTTGGGCTACGAACAGATTATTGCCATTTTGCCGCACCGCCCTCCCTTTTTGCTCATCGATCGGGTGCTGCAGGCCAGCGAGCAAGAGGTGGTTGCCTACAAACTGCTGGGGGTGGGCGAGCCCTTTTTTGCCGGCCACTTTCCCAACCAGCCGGTTATGCCAGGGGTGCTGCAGCTAGAGGCCTTGGCACAAACAGCAGCGGTTTGGATGGGGCTGCAGCAGCAAGATGCCGGTGCTATTCCCTACCTCACCGGTGTGCAGTCGGCTAAATTTCGCCAGCCGGTTACTGTGGGCGATCGGCTGGATCTGCATGTGCAGCTGCAGGCACAAAAAGCCGGCTTTTGCCGCTTTATTGGCCAGGGGCTTGTTGATGGCAAAGTGGTGTGCGAAGCAACCCTGTCGGCCTTTATTCAACAACAGTCAAACACAACAACCTAAAATCCAATGAATAGGCAAGAGACCACACAGACCAAAGAGCACTCCACAGCCGCACACATGCGCACAGAGCGGCTCAACAAAATCGAGCAGTTGCGCCAACAGGGCCAGCACCCCTACGGTAACGGCTTTTGTCCCACCATGCCGCTGCAGCAGCTGCGATCACAGTACGAGCAGTGGCCCGACGACAAGCTGCGCGCACTTGATAGCCAGTTTGCGGTAGCCGGTCGCCTTATGGCAGTGCGGCGCATGGGCAAAGCCAGCTTTTGGCAGCTGCAAGAGGGCGATGCTGTGCTGCAGGTGTATGTGCGCCGCGATCAGGTGGGCGAGCAGGCTTATGAACAGCTGCGTCTGTTTGACTGTGGCGACATTGTGGCGGCCACCGGTCGCCTCATGAAAACCCGCACCGGCGAGCTTACCGTTGCCGCCAACACCATTCAAATGCTCACCAAATCGCTGCAACCGCTGCCCGAAAAGTGGCACGGCCTGGTCGATGTGCAGCAGCGCTATCGCAAACGTTATCTCGATCTTATTATGAACGCCGAATCGCGACGCGTGGCTCTAGCTCGCTGTGTCGCAGTCAGCCAGCTGCGCCGCTTTTTAGACGATCAGGGCTTTATGGAAGCCGAAACACCGGTGCTGGTGCAGCGCGCAGGCGGCGCCGAGGCACGCCCCTTTTGCACGCATCACAACGCCCTCAACCAAGATTTTTCGCTGCGTATTGCCACCGAGCTGCATCTCAAACGGCTGGTGGTAGGAGGCATGCATCGGGTCTACGAAGTCGGGCGCCTGTTTCGCAACGAGGGGGTTAGCACGCAACACAATCCCGAATTTACCACGGTGGAGTTCTACCAGGCCTATGCCACACACACCGACCTTATGCAGCTCACCGAGCAGCTGTTGAGCCACCTAGCGCAGCAGCTGCAACAGCGCAACCTGAGCGGCAGCGACATGGCGCAGCAGTTTAAACCCCCATTTCGCCGTGCTAGCATTGCCGCCTTGGTGGGCCAGCAACGCAACATGAGCGAAGCAGAAATCAGCCACCTTGAGCAGATCACCTCCGTCAAAGAGGCCCTCAACATTGCCTGTGGCAACACCGTTACCCCGCAAACACCGCTGCTTGTCTGCCTCAAAGAGCTCAGCGATGCCGAGGCATGTGAGCTGATTCCCCAACTAACACATGGTGCCACCGGCAAGCAGTTGGTTGATGCTGCCCTAGCCGCCCTGCAGCAAAGCGGTGATGCTGCATCGTTTTATCGCCAACTGGGTGAACGCATGGACGCCTGTTTTGCTCAAACCCCTGTGCGCGCACGCCGCCTCGCACTACACCTCATTTACACTGTGTTTGATCATCTGGTTGAGCACACCCTAACACAGCCCACCTTTATTACCGGATTTTCTGTCTCCTGCAGTCCACTAGCACGCTGCAACGATGCCGACCCCGCCTGTGTCGATCGCTTTGAGCTCATCTGCAACGGCATGGAGATGGCCAACGGCTTTTGCGAGCTCACCGACCCACTCGATCAACGCTGCCGCTTTGAGGCACAGCTACGCTGGCAGCAGCAGGGCGACGAGGAGATGCCCGACCTCGACGAAGACTTTTTGCAAGCCCTAGAGATCGGCATGCCCCCCACAGCTGGCGAGGGTATTGGTATTGACCGCTTGGTCATGCTGTTGACCGGTTCGCCCTCCATTCGCGACGTCATTTTGTTTCCACATATGCGCGGCAAAACCTCTTAGCAGCATATTGGCTACTAACACGATGCATATCTGTTTGATATGTATCTGTGTCACCAACAGCACTGGATTTGCCCAATAAGCGAACAATAAAGAGCCCCAATTTTTCAGATTGTACAGGAGAAATCATGGTGTAGTCAGAACGGAACAAAAAAATTTTTTGAAGATCCAGATTTGATAAGGGTAAGGCGCTTGCTTGTTGCTGGAACTTCAGTCAGAAGGTTGTGCTGTAGGTTTGTCAGAATCTGTTTCATCATCGTGTGGATTCATCAACATCCGTTGCAGCATAACCGTTTGCTGGCGCAAAAACGATACCACTACTCCCAACTTGCGCATCAGTTTGGGCAGATCCTCTGGCCGCAGTACCAGCAGTGCTACCACCACCACAACAACCAGCTCACTTGTGCCAATATGAAACATCAGATCACAACTGCCTTTGTCACGCAAATGGCCCAATCAGAAACAGATCAACTGTGACAGTTTATCTCCTTCTTGCAAATTATTTTAACAGATCATGCTATCATGAGACACGATGAAAAAGTTCTTTAATACGGCTGGCCCGCTAAATCCGGCAAAGCACTACGCGCTGGATCCACTCAACCGCTGGGACCTTGCTAACATTTTATCTCTGATTGATCAGGAGAAATATTTTTTGATGCATGCGCCGCGCCAAACAGGCAAGACTACATGCTTGCGGGCATTGGCGCAATATCTCAACCAACAGGGCCGCTATCGCTGTATCTGCATCAGCGCTGAAGCGGCACAGGTGGCGTGTCACGATGTGACACAAGCCATGGAAAACCTGCTGGGTACATTGGCTCTAGAGGCGCAAGATCAACTCGATGACCCGTGGGTTGAGCAAAATTGGCAAAACATGCTGCAACGTTATAAAAGCTTAAATGCTCTGACAGCTGTTTTGCGTGGTTGGTGTTTGCACAATCCCAAGCCGCTGGTGCTGCTGCTAGACGAGATTGATGCTCTTGTTGGATTATCGCTCATTTCGGTGCTGCGTCAGCTGCGGGCAGGGTACCCCAAACGTCCTGAGCGTTTTCCACAAAGCATTATACTGTGTGGCATGCGCCATTTGCGCGATTATCGCATGGAGCTGGGTGAGGAGGGCAGGCAGGTGCTGTCGGAGGCGAGCCCGTTTAACATCAATTCCGATTCACTGCGGTTGGGGGATTTTTTGCACGAGGATATTCAAACGCTGTACGCGCAGCACACGCAAGAGACAGGGCAGCGTTTTGAGGAGGAGGTGTGTGAGCGGGTGTTTGAACTCACGCAAGGGCAGCCCTGGTTGGTAAATGCGTTGGCCTACGAGGCCTGTTTTCGCGATAAGGCCGGGCTCGATCGCAGCAAAACCATTACGCTGGAGGCTATTGATATCGCCAAAGAAAAACTGATTCAACGCCACGAAACGCATCTGGATCAGCTTATGGCTAAATTACAACAAGAGCGGGTGCATCGAGTAATTGGCTCGATTGTCAGTTCTCAAGATTTGGCCATGCGCTGGCAAGATGTTGAGTACTGTATCGATCTTGGTTTGGTGTGCCGTCGGTGATGGGTACCATCCAGTGGTAGTCGCCTTCTGTCAAAAACAAAACCTTCATCAGAAGAGCGACCTTGAGTTTTGACCTTGAGCCATGGATATTATAGTAGCCAACTTTGTTACCATCGTCATCATCTGGTCAGTAAAAACTAGTTATGCCAAATTCACTAGTAAATCTTTCAGTCTATAGGAAAATTATCAGAAAGAAAAAGCTGAAACCATGTACAAATCATGCGCTTTACAAGTCTTATCTGTAGCATGGAGCTCAGTACTGGGGAAATGATTATTACATCCATCATTGCCTCACTGCTGGCTAACTGTTGCTCTAACCCAAACGCCATTTCACCATCCACCTGGTTACTGCGAAGCGAGCGGAATAGCTAAATCTGTGTCAGTAGCCATTGCATCGTTTAAAAAAGAATTGCCACACCGATCGAAATCTCTGAATTATTGACTTATCTGATAGTATTGTAGCTGCAGTGTTGTCACGACACACGACATACGTCACGACACACGACATGCGTCATGACACGCAGGGAGCGGGATACAATCAATAGCGGAAATAGATTTTCCATTGATGCTGTGAGATCATGCATGTAATTACAGGTTACATGAGTTCATTACACCATAGCCTCTCGTTATCGCATGTCTATGGCTGTCAGTAGACCGAGCTACATAAGAATGGTTGATAGCCCTGCTACAATAGCAGAGCCTTCCATCATTGGATGCAATGCCTCGTGTATCATGAGAGAGCGTCTGAACATATCAGACAGGGGAAACATGCTATAATGCATTTTCTTCTCTGAAATAATTCCCACAATGCATTTCTATCTGGACGCGCCGATCAGTCACATGGTCAGTAGTGGGACCTGATAGAAATTCAATAAGTCTGACCTTGACACTGAGGAAGATGTCAACAGACCAGCAGTTGTTCTTAGCAACGATCTAGGATGCGTCATATTTACATGACCGTACGCTATCAAAATTAAAGTTTACTCATGTAAAGATGCGACAGGCAGTTCATTTACACCCTCTGCTCAACATCTATTCTACTAGCTTTGGAGAGGTAATTTTTTAATTCGACTCGTGCAAATTTGATCTGACCTTCTGCTGACTGACCAAGAATAAATATTTGACACCTGGATTCCCCCCTCCTCCCCAATTTGAGTTTCCATATCGCTCAGATTCCTGACGGGGAAGCATGCATTCGATGGTTGTTCACTCACCCACAGGTTTACCGTCGGCGCAGAACTTTG
>JBCCEX010000081.1:0-6690 GCA_039030035.1 Myxococcota bacterium | reverse complement strand
TTCTAACAACCTGTCGTCCCAGCCAGCCTGGAGTTTGAGGCCTTTAAGGCTCTCCTTGGGGTGCTGTTGCTTGTACTCTCTTATCAAATTCATGGCTGTCTTGCGAATAACAGAAGCGATACTCCACCCGACCATGCCCTTTATCTACCTCTTCATGCTTCACGTACGCTTGAGACGAAAAATCCTCCTTTACTAACAGTAGGCACCTGAAGATGCCTTTCTATGCTTTTTTTAATGCGTCGGCCTTGCCTGCAACTGCCCAGGTACCACACAACAAACCACATTGCCTTGCCAATTGCTTTTTTATCGCTTTGCTGTAGCCGCACAAAGCGTGACAAAGAGAATTTTCTTCAGATGAATTGGCATAAGATAAAGGAGGGGGGTCCTATGTATGAGTGAGGCATGGTTCTCTACAAGATTCGCTTGAAAACTGGGTTGAAAGCACCTGAAGGGCCATATCTTCCTTTGATAAATTCAAAAATTTATTTTGACAAAAATAATTATTTTTCATAAAATAAAACGAAAAGATATAAAGAGCTGCGAGATTGTGTGGTCAAGCAACTAAGCAGCTCTATGTGTTCGATGATTGTTGTTGCGCATAAATTTCCTGTCGAAACAGATACACAGCAGGGGCAGTCTCGGTGTGTTGAGGCATCGGGAGGCTTGGCAACAGCGCTGCGCGACATCACGCAAGAGCCCAACAACACATGGGTTGCCGCATGTACAGCAGGGCTAACACCACAGCAGCTATCGACCTGCATGCCCTGCCATGTGGCTCCTGTTGCCCTGCAGCAACAGCTGTATGGCGGCTTTTATTGGCACACCGCCAACGGTGTGTTGTGGCCCCTGTATCATAGCCTGCCGCAGTACGCCGAGCCCTTGTGCCAAACACATTGGCAAGACTATGTGCAGGTCAATCGTGCCTTTGCGCAGGCAGCTCATCGCGTTGCACAACCCAGCAAGTGGGTATGGATTCACGACTATCAGCTCAGTTTGGTTCCTGCTCAGTTACGCCATATTGGCTGCAGCAAAAAGATCGCCTTCTTTTTACATATTCCATTTCCACCGTGGGAGATCTTGCGCACCATCCCATCGCACAAGCAGCTGCTAGAGGGCATGTTGGGTGCAGACACCATCGGTTTTCACACCCGCACCTACCAAACGCACTTTTTGCAATGTGTCAGCCAAGCGCTGCAGGCCCCTACCAATACACAAGGGGCCGTGCAGCACCAAAACCGCTGGATTCAAACCGTCACCGCCCCGCTAGGCGTAGCGGTGCATAAGATTCAACGCCAGGTCAAAAAGCGCCGCATTCAACGAGCTGCCACCAAGTTGCGCCAGCATATCAACAGCAAACACTTCGTATTGGGCATCGATCGCCTAGACTACACCAAAGGCATTGACGCCAAGCTACGCATTGTTGAAGCCACACTGCAGCAGCACCCCAGCATGCGCAACAACTTTAAGCTGCTGCAGCTGTGCGTGCCCACCCGCCAACGCCTGCAACCATACCGAGAGCTCAAAACCACCGTGCAGCAACTAGCCACTCGCGTCAACACCCAGTTTGGCCACTGCGGCCACTGCCCCGTCACCCTATTGCACGGCAGCCTACCCTACATCGACCTACTAGCTTGGTATGCCGCCGCCGACATGATCTTAGTTACCCCCTGGCGCGACGGCATGAACCTAGTGGCCCAAGAGTACGTAGCCGCCCGCGCCCCCAACGCCGGCAGCCTCATCCTCAGCCGCCATGCCGGCGCCGCCCAACAAATTTTGCAAGATGCCACCCTCATTGATCCCAAACAGACTCAAGAATCGGGCCAACGCCTAGCCCAAGAGCTCACCAAACCCGACAGCCAAAAAGCAGCCAACATGCAACAACTGCTGCAGCAACTCACGCAATACGACATCAACAGCTTTACACAAGCCTGCTTACCGCTGGGTTGATGCACAGAAAACTCTCTTTGCCGCTCCTTATACCGATCCCGCAAATAAGTTCTCTTTTATTCTTCCCGCGAAATCAGGAATCCACCAAATGCGAGAACGAACAACGATTGGGAGGGTTATCGAATTTGGCAATTTGCTTTATGGAATTGGTATTATACGCCTGCAGCAAGGCGGCAACAAAACAATATTAATATATCAAGCTTCAGCAGCCATCAAGTACTCTTGCACAGCCTGCTCGGCCTGTCGTAGCTTTGTTAGGGCATTTTCCCAGGTTGCCTTGCGCCCCCAGAGGCTATCAATGACCTCTTGCGCTTCTCGTACTGCCTGTTGTAGATGAGTTTTCACACTGTTCCAGTTTGGCTCTGACTTTTCAGATTCTGCCTTGGCGTTTGCTGCAGAGCGTCGCGCCTGTGCAGCACAATCGGACCTTCTAAAAGAAGCCACTCTTCGGGCAGCTCCCACCGAGCCTACAGCATCTTTCACCTCTTGTATCGCCGCTTGCGCAAGCCCGGCCAGCCTGAATTGCCTTCTTTCGATCTCATCTTCATTGCTCTGATCCGATTTATTTGGATCGGTGGTCTGCCTTTTCTGTCCCTTTTTTGCCTGTTTTGGCCCCTTAGCAGCAGCGCCAGCTTTGCCGGGTGATGAGAATGTTCTTTTTGTGCTGCCCCGCCTCTCTTTGCTGCTGTTATAACTGTTGCCACTGCCGCCGTTATGATCTGTTGAAGTGCTTGCGGCAGCTGTGTCGGAGTAGGTTGCAGACGCAACATGAATAGGCTGCGTGGTGGTATTTGTTGTTGTGTCGCGGCCTGTATTAGGCTGGTCACCACAGCCTACAGCCGTGAACAAGAACAATATGCAACTGACTGATGAGCAGCTATATCTTTTGATGGTTATCATTACCCTCCCTTGCTGATGTGGATTACCTAGCTAAACAGTTTTAGTTTTGGTGAACAATGTATCTTGCACCCATTCTAGCATGTTGCGTTTTCATGGGGCGCTACCTCAATTGTGACGGTGATCAATCAAAGGGCTACTTGAGCTTAGTCTCTTTGAAGTCAACATGTTTGCGCACCTTGGGGTCATATTTTTTGATGACAAGCTTATCAGGCGTGTTGTTTCTGTTTTTTTGGGTCACATAAAAAAACCCTGTTCCCGCTGTTGACACGATTTTGATTAACTCACGATTGCCTTTTTTTGCCATTGTCTACTCTCCGCCAACTCTCTATGTGCTTATGTGGTGGGCCCGGAAGGAATCGAACCTTCAACCACCGGATTAAGAGTCCATTGCTCTGCCAATTGAGCTACGAGCCCTTTTACTTTGCTTTGTGCCATTGCTGCATTCCTACTGCAAGTCTACGGTATTTTTGGCAAGGATGTCAATTTTGGCTTTGGTTGCCTAATGATGCCACCTGCAGTCGCTGGCATTGGCGGCACAAAAACGTACTACGCCCCGCTTGTGCAATGCGCTCAATGGGTTGGTTGCATGCCAGGCAGGGCAGCCCCTGGCGCTGAAATACCTGCAGTCGCTGCGCAAACTGCCCCTGCATACCACGTGCGGTGCGATACAGCTGAAACGAGGTGCCCTGATGCAGCACAGCTTGTTGCAGCACCTGCTGAACACACTGCAGCAGCCGCTGTAGCTGCTGCGTACTGCAGTGGTGTGCGCGGGCAAAGGGTGATAATTTGGCGGCAAATAGGGCCTCGCAGGCGTAAATATTGCCAACACCGGCCAATATGCGTTGATCGAGCAGCAGATTTTTGAGGCAGCGTTGGCTATGCTGCATGCCCTGCAACACCTGCTGCTGTTGTTGCTGGCTCCAGCGCAAAGGGTCGGGCCCCAGCTGTGCTAGCTGCTGCTGTAGCTCGTTGTGCGAAAAAAACGACCACACCCCACCAAAGCGTCGCGGGTCGATATAACGCAGCTGCTGATCGCTCCCCATTAAATCAATACACACATGCGTATGCGGCTGCTGCGGCTGGCTGCGCGGCACAACACGCATGCTGCCACTCATGCCCAAGCGCACAAATAGGCCACGCTCGGCCCCCAACTGCAGCCACATCAATTTGCCATGCGCATGCAGCGCCTGCACAGTTGCACCAGCCAGGCAGTTGAGCTGCTGTGCATTTGCCGGCCATCGCAAACGGTATGGGCTAACGGTTGCTTGGCCAAAACGCTGCTGCAACAGCAAATCGACAAGTCCGCGCCGAACGGTTTCTATCTCTGGGCCCTCTGGCATGATCTCTTTGTATGCCACAGCAGCGCTTTTGGGCAAGCTGTTTGTTGTTTGATCACACCATGGGCCGCCCAAACCAGCATCCAGCAGCCTGCGCCAATAGCGGCACGCACGACAACACACGCGCGCACCGGCACTGCAACAGCTGCGGCGATGGCACAACGGTGTCGGTAACAACCAAACTATCTAGCAGATGGCACTGCTTAAAAAATGGCTGCGGCTGTGTGAGCAAAGCGTGTGTGGCATAGGCCCAAACAGCAGAAACATTGTGTTGGCGCAGCAAATGGGCTGTTTGTATGAGAGTTTGACCGCTGTCGATGAGATCGTCGATCACAATCGCCACCCGGCAATTGGTGAGGTCTCCCTGCTTGAGGCTACAGCGCACAGCTGCAGCTGTGAGCCGCTTTTTGTCGACAATAGCCACACCAACACCCAGCTTTTGTGCGCAAGCAGCAGCCACATGCGCGCCGCCGGCATCGGGAGAGACAACCACAACAGCACTGCGATCAATACGCTGTGCATCTAACTGCTGCCGCATATCATTTATAAACAGCGGCAGAGCCTGTACCTGCTGCAGCTGTGGCAACACTGTCTCGCTTTGCCCGCGCATGCCATGAATATCAAGCGATACAATATGGGCGGCACCCGCTGTGCAAAGCAGGCGGCTAAATAGCTGCAGCTCGCTGTAGCAGGGCGTTGATTGTTGGCGGGCATAACCAAAATAGGGCACAATGGCTAGCACACGGCAACTTTTGCTGCGACGCAACGCGTTTAGTAGTAGCAGCAGTTGCACCAGTTGATCGTTTACAGGGGCTGCAAGCGATTGCCAAACGCACACCGAAGCATGTTGTATGTTTGGTACCTGCACATGAAGCTCCCCATCGGGAAATCGAGAAACACAAGCCTCTATAAAATCGGCACCCAATGCCGATGCAAACGCCTGCGACAGCTGATTGCCCCTGGCAGCAACAACAACACAAGATTGTTTCATGTGTGGCCCGTGTCACAATGGCTGGGGTGGCAGGATTCGAACCTGCGCATGCCGGTACCAAAAACCGGTGACTTACCGCTTGTCTACACCCCAGCAAACGCTTGCCCATATGAGCAGGGCGCTTCGTCATAAAATGTGCAGCTTTTAAGCCTTCGTGTCAATGCCTGTTGTATTGCGGCAGCCTCTACAGCCGATAAATTGCACGTTACAGACTGTTGATTAAACTTTTGCCACAACTGCTGCGCACGCCCTGACAAGGTTGCCAAAGGCCTCAAACGGTGCGCTGCCGTCCAAGAGATTGACTTTTTTCGCCTGACCTAATAAAGTTTCAGCCAGTTGCTTGTAGGAGAAAGAGGGACCGTTTATGCGTTTGTACCGAAGGGTTGTTCCGGTGATTGCTCAGAACCTGATTGATGTGTTAAGAAAGAACGAAGCTATTGAGATAAAAGATGGACAAGAGGAGGAAGCAGCACTAGACCTGGCGGCCGTTATGGTACAGCATCTAGACGAGCAGGATCTACTCACCCGCGAAACGCAAGAGGCGATGACCAAGCGAGGTATTGGCATGGAGCGATTCTCACAGGTGAGAAAGAGCATTGCTGAAGCAAGAAAAATCAAAGTAGGCACCGATGCCTTTGAGCTGCTGTGCAACGATATGCTGCAAACACTGTTTGAATCCGACAACATTGTAGAGGTTTTTGCCCAGGATCCTGAAATTCTCAAAGTTGTTAAAGAGACCATTTTGCGCTACACCACAGTGCCTGAAGAGATTGACGTTGAAGCGCGTTCTCGCATCAAAAATCTACGCGAAGGTACGTTGGCATGGGAAACAGAGTACTTTCGTATTCTCTCCTATCTAAAGCGTCAAAAAGGGCTGGAGTGAGTAATTCCCTGCAGTATCAACCCCCATCATCACTCAAAGGAGACATCAACGTCACACCGCTGGTAGATGTGACGTTGGTGCTGCTGATTATTTTTTTGCTATCAGCCCCTACACTGCATCCGGTGCTGGTATCGTCGCAGGGTGCAAATCAGCCTAGTCGCGCTGTAGCACAACCACCCCCCATGCGCATTCGCATTTTGTCTAGCACCCATATTGTGCTGCAGGGCCAGCAGCTGCAACTTGATCAGCTACGAGCAGCACTCAGTCAAAAATTGGCCAAGCTGCCCTTGGCGCAGCGCGATCTGCTGCTAGAAATAGACGAAACTCTGCCTGTAGGCGAAGCTCTCAAGGTCATGGCAGTAGCGCAAGATAGCGGCGCAGCAAATATTTTGCTATCGGGCTTTGCCAACAAACTTGCCCAAGCGGCCAAACAGGACAAAAATAGATAAACTGTAGGGCTTTTGCCGTTGTGATCCGATGTTTTATTCTCGGCCATGGCTATTTTGTACCGGCGTTAGTTTAGCTGCGCATGCCACGCTATTTGCTGTGTGTGCTTTGTTGGCGCTGCCAACACGGATGCAACAGCCTACACCCAAGCCACAACGCATTGTGCGAGTACGCGTGCTGCCCAC
>JBCCEX010000080.1:0-6750 GCA_039030035.1 Myxococcota bacterium | reverse complement strand
GTAAACTCCCAAATTGTTAACTCCCGAATAAATATCCTCTTTAGCCACGCGCAAAATTCCCGTGATCACAGCCTTGTGCAGGTAGTCGCTGTCTTTGAGCGCACCGCCAAGCAAACCGCGCATAAAACTCACCATTTGGCCGTAGTAGGTGCCGTTAAACGCCTGCTGCCACTCGTCTTGCGACTGACCAGCAGCACGCACCAGCAGCTTTTTGTCGCTATGTGCATACGCCGAATGAATGGGCGCGTCGTATTCATCTAGCAGCACAATAGGCCGCACCCACTCATGCCGTGGTTTACTTTGGTTGTGATAGAGAGTGAGCAGTTTACACAGCAACTTCAAAGCAGCCTCCCAGTCATTTAACGTGGCTTGCTGTTGCTGCAAGATTCGACTCCAGCAGGCACCATGTGCTCGGGCAAACAGATCAACGGCCTGAAAATCCAATGCCTCTGCGTGTCGCTGAATCTCCTCATATACCAGCTCACGCAACTTGTCATAAGCCTGGTTCCAGCAATCCGCCTTGATATCTTTAAATGTAAGAGAGACCACCGGATACTGCCCCTGGTGTTGCATGACATCGGCCTGTTTAGAAACCAACAGATCATCAAACAGTTGCCTGGTATTTGTCTCTACGGTCGATTTCTCAAAAAACGCCTGCAGCATGCGCTGGTTGGTCGTCTTACCAAACCGCCGCGGACGGGTGATAAGAATGACATCGTCATCGCGGTAAAGCACCTCTCGAATAAACAAGCTTTTATCGACAAAACAGCGCCGCTGCTGAACAATTTTGTCAAAGTCCGATATCCCTTTGGGTAATAATCCCTGCGGATTAACAATGCGCACAGGGGGGCAATTTGTGGTGCTCATGTCAGATAGATTAGCATAACCTATCGCAAATTTTTGTCGTGACAACACAAAATGAGAAGAGCCTATTAAGGGGTTTCTTCACGATTTTTGGTACGACAGTGCGTATGTTAAGCATGATCGACATGGTTTGCAGCTGTTACAACCATATTCGCTCACGACCAAAACCGCGAAATGTCGTTGTATATGGCCATGAGCATAATGGCAATCAGCATCGCAAATCCGGCTAAGGTGATCCACAACTGCCATTTAGAGGGCAGTGGCTTGCCGCGTAGGGCTTCGATGCCAAAAAGCAGGAGTTGGCCGCCATCTAGGCCGGGAATGGGTAGTAGATTGAGCAGGCCCAGGTTAATGCTAATGAGGGCCATCATAAACAGGTAGTAGGCTAAACCCTGCTGTGCGGCCTGGCCGGCCATGTTGAAAATGGCAATGGGGCCAGCCAGCTGCGATGTGGGCACCTGGCGTGTGAGCAGCATGCTCAAGCCTAGCAGAGTGTCGCGCATCATCTCGCCGGTGCGAACGGTTGCCTGTTTGGCGGCGGCTAGTGCGCCGACATATTGTGTCTGCATGGGGCCTTTGCTGTAGCTGTTCCAGCTGTATGTATGGCCTAGCGCGGCTTTGTTGTGTGGCGGCGATTGCGGTGGTTGCGAACCATCTGTTGGCTGCTTGGTTACCAGGCGCACTGCGGCCACGTAAGCGTTTTGGCCACTGTGAACGCCTAATACAACAATGCCTGCTGGCTGCTTGGCTAGTAGCTCGTCAACCAAAAGTGGGTGGGGGGTGGGCTGACCAGCAACGGCCACAAGGCGATCGCCAGCACGCAAACCTAAAGCATAACCGGGTGAGCTCTCTTGAACTTGAGCAATGTGATCACCGGCAAAAGTTAACCCACGCTGCTGCTGCAATCGATCCGCCTCTTGCCGCAGCAGCTCTTGTGTTTTGGCCAACTGCTGCTTGATATTGGGGTGCTGTAGCTGCTGCTGGGTCACGCCGTAAGATTGAACAAACTTATCAACCACCAATCGGTTGGCCCGCTGCTGCTGCGCGGGTAGTATTTGTTCAATCACCGTGGCCGACTGCTGTGCGTTGTCTGAAGCTGCGTCGGCCTGCTGCTGCTTGCCATGCCGCTGTAGCTTGATGGTAATGGGGTGGTTACGATGCTGTGCTAGCAGCTGCTGTAGCTGCTGCATATGCGATACAGTTTGGTTGTTGATCTGCAGCACCACATCGTTTGTCTGCAGGCCGGCCGCTGCTGCAGCACTGTTGGGCTGCACCACAACCTGCGGTTTGGCTACAGCATGCAGTATGCCTAAGCTGCCTACAGACATAACACCATGCAAAGGGTGCTGCTGCTGTTTGACATCGGGAGTCACCTGCAGTTGCAACTGCTGCTGTTGGCCATGGATGTTGTTGCGCTGTAGCAGTATCTCGAGCGGCTGGTTTGGGCTGTTGCGCACCTGCTGTACCACATCGGCAAAAGCAAGCATTTGCTTGTTGTTTATCTGCAAAAAACGATCTGCAGGCTGCAGCCCAGCTGTTGCCGCAGCCCCAAACGGTATCACACTACCAACAACAGGTTGCGCTATTGGTCGCGCACCCCAAAAAGCAGCAAACAGCAGCAAAATCGGCAACACAAAGTTAAACAGCGGGCCGGCAAGCGCAATGCTAGCGCGCACCCATACCGGCTTGTGTGAAAAACTTTCGGGCTTGTCTGCCTCGGCAACAGGGCGATCGGGCAGCTCGCCCAGCATGCGCACATAGCCACCCAACGGAATAAGACTCAGGCGATACTGCGTGTGGCCTCGCCGAAAGTTAAACAGCGCTGGGCCAAAGCCAACCGAAAACACCTCCACACGCACGCCGAGCCATCGAGCCACAATAAAATGGCCAAACTCGTGCACAACAACCAGCACACCCAGTAGCAATAAACCCGACCAAATAGAATGCAAAATAGATCTCCCTACAACAACTTGCCTCTTGTTATTATAGCAGCCATGACAAGCAAAACGTAGTGCCAAACAGCGCTAACACAGCAGCTGTTTGCGGCAGCAGTGGCAGAAAGTGTTGCGGTTTTGTCGCCCGCCACACACGCCAAATGCAGCCGACAGCTCCCAACAAAAGCAGCACTATGGGCAATAGCAAAAAGTAGTTGGCTGTATAAAACATCAAGCAGACCATCATCATCACAGGCAGCAGCATAGCCAATGTGTATTCAACACAGCCAAATGCATGGCCAAAGCGCACCACCAGGGTTCTTTTGCCCACTTGGGCATCTTGTTGGCGATCGCGCAAGTTGTTGACAGCAAGCGGCGCTACTGCCAGCAAACCAATGGCTGTGCCAACATACACCGCTTGCCAATTGAGCTGCAGTGTCTGCACATAATCGGTGCCAGCAGTTGCCACAATGCCAAAAAACAGCACCACCCACACATCGGCCAAACCGGTACGAGCCAAACTATACGACGAGGCGGTGTAGCCAATCCCGCTGGCAATCGATGCGATACCCAGCAACAAAATGCCGTAGCCGGCACGCTGCACCAAATACAGCCCAAACAGCGCGGCCAACGCAAACACCACTACAAAAGCCTGCTGCACCTGCTTGGGTTGCAGCAACCCTGCTTGGGTAACACGTACAGGGCCTACCCGATTGGGCCCGTCTGCCTGCTGCACACCATCGAAATAGTCGTTGCTAAGGTTTGTACCCATTTGTATCAGCAGCGCGCACAGCAGCGCACAGCAAAAGGCCGGCAGATAAAACCCGCTATTGCCATGGGCCAGCACCCCGCCCACACATACAGGCAGCGTGGCTATAACCAACGTTTTGGGGCGAACCGCCAGCCACCACACAAGCGGCTTGGCCAGTTGTTGCAGCTGCTTGGGCATTGCCACATGTGTTGTAGGCATCTTGTTGGCTGTTTAATCGATTTCCAAATCGCGACGCCTTTTGGCTTTGGCAATAATGCTATCGGGTTTGTCTGGGTAGACAGCATAAGCAATCTGCTCCGACTGTTCGGCAAGAGCAAACAGCTCTTGAACCCTCTTTTCAAACTGCACAGCCATCTTCAAAATTTTTTCAAGACAGGCATCGCAACCATCGGGCAGTATCTCTCTCAACTGCGATTTGGGGCAACCGCTACGCAGCAGTCTCTTCTCCAATACATACAGGTGGCGCAGCACCTTGCGCTTGCGTTTAAATTGCTCGAGAAATCTTGCCTGGCTTCTAATCTCCTCCTCCAACGCAATCAACTGGCACAGCTGCCGAAAAAATAGATTTTCCTCTATGTAAAACTCCTGCTGCAGGGCTATTTTGGTGCCATGCGACAGCACAAACAATGCCTGACAGTACTGTGCGCGATCGTCGGTAAGAAATGTCTGCTCAGCAACAAAATGCAGCACAACACGCGCCGTTACCAGGTGCTCTTCTGCATCTTGAATAAACCGATCCAGCTTCTCATAAGGATCGCCCAACAAAAACCCCTCGAGCCAGATGCATACTTTTGTTGCAAATCGAAACAATCTGTCGATCATAGTAAAATCCTCACCCGAAGTGTATATTTGTGCTCGACCTATACCATTACAGTGCCACGCCAGATAGACTTGTCAAGAAATAAAGGTGAACTTGGCAAGTTGCCGCAACAGATGTATGCTAAGTAGATATAAGGAGATAAATTATGCCCGTTCCAAAGCGAAGAAAATCGGCTAGCAAATCTCGTATGAGACGAGCGTCCAATATGAATTGTGCGATGGGAAACTGTATTCCCTGCGATGCATGCGGCTCAATGCGGTTTTCACACCACGTTTGTACAACATGCGGTCGTTACAATACACGAGATGTGGCCTGTTTGAGCCGCAAAACTTCTTAGCACAACCTATGCAGCGTTTGCCAATTGCTTTAGATGCCATGGGGGCAGACGCACAGCCGCAGCTATTGGTAACAGGGGCGATGCGTGCAGCCAAGCGCAATATCCCGGTGATGTTGGTGGGTGATGAGCCAACACTAAAGCGTTGTGTGCAAGCGTGCGGTGGCACCGATCTGCTACAGCAACAGCAGTTAACCATACAACACGCCGAACAGGTGGTGCACATGGGTGACGAGCCCAGCTGGGCGCTGCGCAACAAGCGCAACTCCTCTATGGCTGTTGCTTGCCAGCTGGTCAAGTCGGGGCAGGCTTGTGCAGCCCTCAGTGCCGGAAACTCTGGCGCCATGATGGCCTTTGCCGTTGTTATAATAGGCCGCGTAAAAGGGGTGCTGCGCCCCTGTATTGCTACGCCACTGCCGTCGCAATCGGGTCAAACGCTGCTGCTTGATGCAGGGGCCAACACCGAATGCAGTGCACGCCATCTCGCACAATTTGCCTACATAGGCCAGCTATACATGCAACAAGTATTTGGTGTGCAAAAGCCCCGTGTTGGCATACTGGCCAATGGTGAAGAGGGATCTAAAGGCAATGCTCTCACCCAACAAGCATTACAATGGCTCAAGCAGGGTCATGTCAATGTAGTAGGCCATTGTGAAGGAAACGATCTCTTCTCAGGAGCTGTCGATGTGGTGGTATGCGACGGCTTTGTTGGCAATGTGGTACTCAAATGCGCCGAAGGATGCGCCCGCTTTTTGCTGCACCTGCTGCGCGACTCATACCGGCAAGCAGGTATACGCGGCAAACTAGGAGCAGCACTGTCAGCCCCGGTGTTTCGTCAGCTCAAAAAACGCATCGATCCACGCGAATTTGGCGCAGCCCCCCTGCTGGGCCTCAAGGGCAGTGTTTACATCACCCATGGCAGCGCCGATGCCCACTGTATTGATTGCGCACTACAGCGGCTGCATGCCGACACACAGCTGCCGGCTACCGATGCCGTTAGGCAAACCATACGACAGTGTAACGAACTGCTACCCTAACCTTGGCAAGCCCGCTTCGACTGGGGCTCACGTAGTACCAGCGCCGGCACACAAACCGAATTTTAGGATCTAAGTTTTAGGAGGGGGTGAAAAAGCAATTGCGTTTTTATAAAAAAATATTTTGTGTGACAAAAAACGCTTTTTTGCCATTAGGCATTGACACAAGCTCAAGCTAGATTTACAAAAAGATCATAGACTTACTGGCAATCGATCTGGCAAAAAAGGAGAACATCATGTTGCTACGCCCATTCCGTTTACTTACCCGCCTTATGCTGGCGGTTCAATTTTGTTTTTCATTCGCTTTTTCGAGCTCGAGAAAAACCTATCTCTTTGCAAGCATCATTCTGCCTTTGCAATTTGTTGCCCTGCCTATTTATGCTATGCAACCGCAACAGCAGAAACCGCAATCAGAAACTTCCGTCAAGTTGGATTTGCAAGTATCCGGCCGAGACAAAGATCAACTGAGTGTTGCAGACTCCCATGCTGAACCAAACGACCAAGTTGAATTGAGCGATCAAGAGATCCAGCAGTTTCTGTGCAACTTTACCGAGCAAAAAAGCCAAGAATTAGGTTGGAGCGAAGCTTGGCGTTGGTGGCGCGAGGTCTACCATACTCCTGGCTTGCGGCAGATCATTCGTGATTACGTATTTGAGAGTGATGAAGAGGATACCTCGCTGCAGTGGACTGACGAGGGGCGTTACTGTTATGTTATCAAGCAGATGTCGCCTGTGTGGCGAGCTAGGCTAGTTCAACCGCAGGTGCTGAAACTTCTAACAGCAGACACGTTGAATGAACGTCTGCTCAACGATGAACTAGCTGTGCTGTTATTATTGGCAGAGCGTGTGCGGCAAGAACCTGCCTTTAAGCAACGGCTGTTTGCCTTCATTGAGCAGTCCAAGCACAATCCTCAAATGGCTACCGCCGCAGCTAATGCCATGACGGTTCTAAACATGGCAGGCGTATGTTTCAGCTACAAAGATTTTCGCGGT
>JBCCEX010000079.1:0-6815 GCA_039030035.1 Myxococcota bacterium | reverse complement strand
CGTGTGATCGACAGGCAAGCTGAGTCGGCTGAGTGCAAAGGAATCCTTGTTATTCTCACCCAGCTGCTCACTCTCAAGCACAACGGTCTGGCGCCATGGGTCGTAATAGATGAGTACGACGCCCCCATGCAGGCTGCCTATCAGCACAACTACTACAAAGATATGCGCGATCTCATGAAGGGGCTGTTGGGCGATTGTCTCAAAGATGACCATTTTTTACATCGAGCCGTGCTCACGGGCATTTTGCGCGTTGCCAAAGAGGATATCTTCTCAGAGCTCAACAACCCCGGTATTTACGGCGTTTTCAAGCGCCCCTACTCGTCGTGGTTTGGTTTTACGCAATACGAAGTCAAACAGCTGCTGCAGCAAAGAGGCCATGCCCAGCGCTTTGAAGCGGTGCAGCAAGCCTACGACGGCTATCGCTTTGGCGGTGGCGATCAACCGCTAATGATCTACAATCCCTGGTCGGTGGTGAATGATCTACTTGAACCAACACGAGAACCAGGACTGCACTGGGTTAACACCAGCGACAACCACCTGGTACGTCGGCTGTTGACGCAGGCCGACACCAAGGTTAAGGAGGGTTTGTACGAGCTGCTGTCCCCCACAACACAACACACCACCACGCAAATTGTGCAAGAGCATGTGCCTTTACGTGAAATTGCCAGAGACAACAAAAATCTTTGGGGACTACTACTCGCCAGTGGTTACCTCACCGCTGCGCAGACGCGCGAAAACCCCGATGCCGACAACAAAATTGTGCAGCTGCGCATTCCTAACAACGAAGTACGGCGGCTGTACAGTGGTTTGGTTACCCGGTGGCTACAGGGGCCAGCCGAAGGCATCAGCGGAGTCGATCTGGTTGAGGTTTTGCTGCGGGGACAGGTGCAGGAGTTTGCCGACTACTTTGCTCGATTTATGCTCGAAAGCGTCAGCTATTTTGACCCTAGCAGTCAGCAGCCCGAACGCTTTTATCACGGCTTTGTGCTGGGTATGATGTACCACCTACGCGATCGCTACATTGTCGATTCACAACGCGAAAGCGGTCTAGGTCGTTACGATTTGGCGCTGGAGCCCAAAGATAAAACACTGCCCGGCTTTGTAATGGAGTTTAAAACCTGCATAGGTGACGCTACATCGCTCAACAACGCCGCACAACAAGCGCTACAGCAGATTCAAGATAAGCAATATCATGTCGAACTAGCCAAACGCGGAGCCAAGCAGATTATCGCTCTAGGCTTTGCCTTTGCCGGCAAACAGGTAGCCATCGCCCACAAAACCCTCACCGAACCGGAACAAACTTGTCAACAAAAAACAGGCTAATCCTGTATAACTCAAGTATTCATGCAGGTTCGATCAGATGCCCAGTTCCATTTCATACCGATCCCGCAAAATAAGCTCTCTTTTATTCTTCCCGCGAAATAACGATTGGGAGGATTATCGAATTTGGTAACTTGCTTTATGAAATTGGTATCACTCGACTTTCAAATTTTTTCCGGTAGCCAGCAAAAATGGGATTTAAATGAGTGATGGTTTGAGGTGCCTAAAAAGTTAGACACTTGAGATATCGGAGCCCAAATGTAGTGCCCTGCGTTTTTCGGAAAACCAGGAAATATGGGAGTATGCTCGGACGAAACGTCGAAGTCAGAAACAAGGCTAGTGTAAAAACCTTGACAAGAAAAGGAGAATATTTTACCCTTGTTTTTGTCATCGAAGGAGGAAGAAATGAGAAGGAGATTTTTATCGTGGTTGTTTGCTGTAGCATGTGGATTTGCAGGTACTTCGTGGGCTGTGGAGAATCACAATAGCAGCTATCTAAAGCAGTTAGAGAAGAGACTTGTGCAAAAGATACGACAAAATAACTACGAATCGGTAGTGGATCTTTGCAGAAAAAGCATCTATAGCGACGAAAAAAATCTAGGAAAGGACACGATACAAATATACATGCATCTCATCGACGCATACATAGTTTTAAGTAACCTAGGCACCGCTTTTGACACCTTAGAAGAGGCGGCACGGTACTGCAATATTATGTATGACAGAACGAAAGATATAGAGTACAAGAAAAAAGCATCTGAATTCCTGGACCTCATTAAAAAAGAGCGTGAAAATACTGGGGACGAAGTGATTATTTTTCTTGAAAGTGATTTACGCAAACAAGCTCACAACGACAGTCGACGCAGAAGAAGGTGGTAGCTATACATAAGAAATCCACACAAAAAAAGCTGCTAGATAAATACATGAGATGAGTCCTACTGGGTTTAGCGATCGCGTATTAGTTGATTGAAACGCAGTGGGCTCTTGAGCTTTGGCAAGCTTATCGCTCCTGTCAAGCAGCAAGCAACCGGTTGTGCAAAATTTGCAGCGCCTGTTGCCCCTGCTGCGTTGGTACAAACAGACTGGCTCGTAGGGGATGGCTGCAAAATGCCTGCACAGTAACGCCTTGGTGTTGCAAAATTGTTAAAGCGTTGGGTATTTGTTTGGCAGCTTGTGTGGTGCTTACCCACGAAACAGCTGTTAGTGGGGGGCCCTGCTGCGCTGTTTTGGGCCATTTGGGTGTGGTCATGGCTTGCCGTAGCGGCTTTTGTAGCAGCAGCCACATGTTGCCACAGCCTTGCAAGCCACTGCTGGCTACATGAAACACACGCAGCCCCTCTTGCTTGGCTTGTGTTAGCACGTTATCAAGCAAAGTTGGATCTGGCAGCATGAGGGTGCATAGTTCGTCGATGTGGCTGAGGGCAACTACATCGTGCGGGTGTGTGCTGGGGTGTTGGTCAACAATGGTGCCTGGTTGGGGGCTGCCTGTTTGGTAGGCGTGCAGAGGTATGCGGTGTTGTGCTGCCAGCTGCACCGCCTGGGTGTTGAGCACCTGCGCGCCGCTTACAGACAGCTCGCGCATGGTGTTAAAGTGTAGCTTGGGCAGCAGCTGCGCTTGCGGCACAAGACGTGGGTCGGCGGTATACACCCCTTGTACATCGGAATAGATCTCGCAGCGCTGGGCTTTTAAGGCGGCGGCCAAAGCTACAGCGGTTGCATCGGAACCGCCTCGCTGCAGTGTGGTAATCTCGCGATCGGCCGAAACCCCCTGAAAACCGGCCACAATCACCACCTTGCCGCGCTGCAGCTGTTGCTGCACCCGCAGCGGGCGCACATCAACAATATTGGCTGCGGTGTGCACCCCATCGGTGACAATGCCCGATTGGCTGCCGGTAAAGCTCACACAAGGCACCTGCAGCTCATGCAGCGCCATGGCCAGCAGCGCCATGCTCATGCGTTCGCCACATGTGAGCAACATATCTAGCTCGCGCGCGGCAGGGCGGGCAGTAACCGACTTGGCCTGCGACAGCAGCACATTGGTGGTATCTCCCATGGCCGACACCACCACACACAACCGTTGCCCCTGCTGGTGGCGTTGCTGAATCAAGCGAGCCACCTGCTTGAGGCGGGCCACATCTTGCAGCGATGAGCCGCCATATTTTTGTACAATACAGCTGGGCGCTGTTGTGGGCTGGGGGGCTTTGTTGCTCATACAATTATCATATCACAGCCCCATCGCTGCGCATGCTGCTGCTATGTGTAGCGGTGCTCGCCGCATTTGCCCGCTAAAAAACTGCTTGTGCAGCCGCTTGTAGCACATTAAAATCAACACAAGGAGTTAACTGTTATGGCGCTATCTTGTGGAATTGTTGGCCTGCCCAATGTAGGCAAAAGCACCCTGTTTCAATGTCTCACCGCATGCCCGGCGCAGGCGGCTAACTATCCGTTTTGCACCATTGACCCCAATGTCGGCAAGGTTGCCGTGCCCGATCAGCGGCTGTACCAGCTGCAGCAGGTGGCCAAATCGCAGCGGGTTGTGCCTACCGATGTCACCTTTTTAGACATTGCTGGCCTGGTGCGCGGCGCCAGCAAAGGAGAGGGGCTGGGTAATCAATTTTTGGCACACATTCGCGAGGTGAGCGCCTTGTGTCATGTGGTGCGCTGTTTTGAGGGTGAAATCACCCATGTTGATGGCAACGTCGATCCGCTTCGCGATGTGGGCACCATTGAAACAGAGCTCATCTTGCGAGACATCGACACCATCACCAACCGCCTCACCAAAACCCAGCGCACCGCCAAAAGCGGCAATGCGCAGGCACAAGATGAGCTACAGCTATGCCAAGCGCTCTCGGAGCATCTCAACCAAGGTTTGGCAGCCCGCACCTTTGCCCCCCCCCCCGAAACACACACCTGGCCCAACCTAATTGCCTCGCTGCACCTGCTGAGCAGCAAACCGGTGCTATTTGTAGCCAACATCTCCGAAGATGGTTTGCAAGGCGATGGCAACGCCCACCTACAAGCTCTCACCCAGTTTGCACAACAGCGCGGCGACAATGTGGTGCCGGTGTGCGCCCACATTGAGCAGGAGCTTATGCAGCTAGATGCGCAACAGCAGCAGGAGTTTTTAGAGGCCTACGGCCTACAGCAAAGCGGACTACAACGGGTCATTGCCCAAGCCTTTCGGCTGCTTGGCCTCATGACCTACTTTACCGCCGGTGTACAAGAGGCCAGAGCATGGACCATCACCCAAGGCACCAAAGCCCCGCAAGCCGCCGGGGTGATTCATACCGATTTTGAAAAGGGGTTTATTAAAGCCGAGGTGTGCAACTGGAAAGATCTCATTGACCACAACGGCGAAGCGGGCTGCCGCCAGGCCGGTTTGCTGCGCCTCGAAGGCAAAGACTATGTGGTGCAAGATGGTGACGTGATTCACTTTAAGGTAAACGCCTAACCCCTTGTTCTGTTTACAGCCCAATTCATTCTATTTCTGGTAGATAGATTCTCTTTTTGTTCTTTTCGCTCCCCATTTTGTCTTGATTTCAACATTTAGCCTGCGCATATCCACATGTTTCCTGATTTTTTGAAAACCCAGTAAAATTGGGGTTATTCTCATTCTAGCGTCGAAGTCGGCTAGAAACTTGCCGACTCTTCATAAAAGCGCAACAATAAAAGCCAAATAGCCTTGCTGGCGAGGGAGTACGAACGTGGAAGGAATCGATAACGGGAACAACACAGCAAACATCAGGCCTCATGATGCCGACGATCTGAAAAACAACAAAACAGCAAGCAATGATAAGGTTTCTCGACAGCACGACCGCTTTATCCGTTATGCCCTACAGCATCGCAAGGTTTTTATTCCTTTTCTTGCAAAACATCTACCACCGCATGTGCTAGAGCTAATCGATTTGGCGGCGGCACAGCCATGCAAACCCAGCACGATTGATCATTCGCTGCGCGAGAGGATTGCCGATGCTACCTATCTAGCTCCGCTAAAAAGTGGTAATGGCGATGCCCTGATTTGTGCCGAGCATGTATCTAACCCCAAAGCTGATATGCCGGTACACTTGGGAGTACATCTCCTGCGATTGTCAGCTGCCTATCGCAAGAGCCATCAAGGCAAAAAGTCACTGATGGTGTTTGGCCTGCTTTATCACAACGGCAAAAACCCCTACAACCAGCCTACCGATCTGTTTGCTTCGCTCAACGAAGCAGAGCGAGAGGTATCGCACCAAACATTAGGGTCGCTGCATCTGGTTGACACGCACACCATGCATCTAGAAAACAGCCCAGATCACACCATGCTACAGGTATTTGAACTGGCCACAAAGCACATTTTTGACCAGCATGTTGAAGCCACGCTAGCAAAGCTTTGGCCCCATCTCACAGCCTTGGAGGCCGATGAAGCCGATGGCGAGGAGTTTTCTCGAGCCACTTGCCGTTATGTGTTGTATATGGCACCACAAGAGGATTTTGATGATATAATCAAAAGTGTAAGGGAAACATTAGGCCTCGAGGCCGCGGAGAGAATTATGACACTAGGGCAAAAATTAGAATATAAAGGCCGGCAGCAGGGGCTGCATGAGGGGTGGCAGCAAGGCCGGCAAGAGGGCCGGCAAGAGGGCCGACAAGAGGGCCGTGAAGAGGTGGCTCTCAGTATGCTTAAAAAAGGAATGGCTACGGAGATTGTGGCGCAGATTGCCCAGCTATCTAAGGAACGCATTACTGAGCTGTTGACAAAACTGCAACATGGGGTAAGAAGCCGCTAAAACACCTTATAAGCGGTGACACACAGCCAAAAGAAAAAAGCAAGCACTCACTCAACAAGCCCTGCTAGATACTTGGACGAGCTCTTGAATGCGTTTGGGTTTGTCTACTAGCAGCACTTTTTTGATCTCGATGCACAGGGGCTTGATGTGCTGTTGAGCACTTTGCGCACGGTAAGCCATACAGAGCTTATTGTTGCCCTTGAATTGGTAAACATCCGCTAAATTGCTGTAAATGGCTGACAACAGCTTTGAAGAGGCGTTAAATCCCTTGGCCACATCGGCAACCTCTTTGAGCAGCGCAAGAGCCTGGTCGGGTGATTCTTCAACACGCCACAGGTAATCCCCAACTTGGTTGACGATGGGCAGCATCTTAAGAGCAACCGGCTTGTTGGTTTTGACCCGCTTCCAAAATTGAACTACTTGCAACTGCTGCTGTTCGGCGTGCATCCATGTTTCAACATTGTTGGGGTTGTAACTCCACTCCTGTATCAAAGAGCCGCAGCATTGTCGTTCAGCTGTTGCTGCTCTTTGCCATCGTCTACCCCGGGTTGAGGCTGGGCAGCCTCTTGTTGTTGCTCTTTGCTGTCGTCAAAATTAGGGTGCAGCACTTGCGGCCTTCTTTGGGGTTGCTGCTGCTGGTTGTTGTTGGCGGCGGCAGCGGGGCGGGGATTCTGGACTGCGGCGGCTAAGTCTAACGCTCCAATGGGGGGCCGCTAAACCATCCTCATCCAT
>JBCCEX010000078.1:0-6890 GCA_039030035.1 Myxococcota bacterium | reverse complement strand
CTGTTATAGGAATCTGTGAGAGGTAAATCATTCCCCCCTTTCTATGTGGTTAAAAAAGTTCCCTTTTTAAAAATATAAAAAATTTGTCTTTATGGTGTTACAATTTAAAATGAATATCGGAAAAAAAATTATCTTTCCTTACTGAGGTGAGCTTGTTAAAGGAATACATTTCTGCTAAAACTATTGAAATGAAGCTACGTAGGGGTGTTATTGGAAAAAAGATTGTTGTCTGTATTTCGCCTCTTGAAGCTGCTTCGAGGCGGGGTAGCTTTGTAGCAAAAATGTGTGAAAAGGAGTGAGATGTTAGACAGGATGACAACAAGAGCGGATGTTCGTGTAGCTTTGTTTTTTGATGGAAAAAATTTCCACGTGGGTTGGAAAGAGACAGCCCAGGGCCGTCGAATTGATTTTATGCGGCTTGCTAAATGGTTGGTGCAAAGAACGGGAGGCACCGCCTTATCTGGAGCATACTACTTTACCGGTATTCAACAAGAGATTAGCGAGGAGGAGAGCGACGAGTCGCAGCATAAGCTGCTGGGTTTTTTGGAGATGCTAGAGAACCAACCAGGTTTTTTTGTACAGACTTTTTTTCGTAAGAGCGGTTGTGTCAACTGCAGCGAGTGTGGCAGGCAGCACGCATATGTGTCAGACAAAGAGACGGATTTGGCGCTTGTATCGCATATGTTGCAGCTGGCTGCGGTCGATGGGTACGATGCCGCCATTTTGTTATCGGGCGATGGAGATTATGCTCCTGCACTGCAGAGCGTGCGAGCCATGGGCAAGCAGGTTCATATTGCCAGCTGGGGATCAGCAAATGTGAGCAGACGCATTCGCATGGAGGCTTTTAGCCAGATTGATATGCTGGAGGGGCTGGGCGTGTTTGAGTATGGTGCGCAGGAGCAAAAACCTCTGATAGATGCAGCCATACAGTATGAGGCTATTGAGGTCGTGAACTTTACCGGACAGCGTGAGCTAGATGCATTTATATCGGAGCTGACGCAGGCAGAGAAAAAGTTTGAAGGGGGCTATGTAGGGCTCAACTACTTTTTGAATCGTTGGCGCTCTGAGCATTTAGACGAAAATCCCAATGTGCGCCGCAGTGTGCTCAACCAGCTTTTGGTAGAAAACTGGGTAGAAACCTACGATGTTGGCTCTGGCAAAATGGCTGTACGTTTGTCGGATCGTGCGCGCGAGCGTGGCCGTGAGTTTGCTGAGGCACAGCAATGAGTTTATATCGTCGTGTTTTTTGAGCTGCTTGCCGCCGGGCAGATATTGGCCAACGGGCTATTACAGAGGTCATCGCTCAAATTTAAGTTTGTGCTTTGGAAATAATTGATGGGGATAGGTCTGTTTTTGTGTTAGGGGGTAGAGGGTGAAAATGGACAAAGCATTGCCAACAAACAAACAGGATTGGACCGCATTTTATCAACAGTTTGATGCGCGCGTTCGACAGCATAAGCAGCAACTCAAACGCCCGTTGACCCTGGCAGAGAAAATTCTGTTGGCCCATATGCAACAGCCGTTAGATGAAGAGGATAGGCCGCTACGGCGCGGTAGATGCTATGTGAACCTGTGGCCGCGTCGTGTGGCTATGCAAGATGTGACTGGTCAAATGGCGCTGCTGCAGTTTATGAGCACACAACAGCCGCGTGTGGCGGTGCCTGCCAGTGTGCATTGCGATCATCTTATTGAGGCGCGTGCGGGTGTACAGGCCGATTTGCCGGCAGCTTGCAAAAACCATGAGGAGGTCTATACATTTTTAAAAACCGCTTGTCAAAAATATGGTATCGATTTTTGGGAGCCGGGTTCGGGCATTATTCATCAGGTGGTGCTGGAGCATGCTGCTGTTCCAGGCGGGCTTCTTATTGGTACCGACTCGCATACGCCCAATGCAGGTGGTTTGGGCATGCTGGCTATTGGTGTGGGCGGTGGTGATGCTGTTGATGTCTTGGCGGGAGGGCCGCTAAACCTGGCTTGGCCGCGGCTGATTGGCGTGCAACTCACTGGGCAGCTACAGGGGTGGAGCTCGCCCAAAGATGTCATCTTAAAGCTGATGGGTTTGTTGGGAGTGCGTGGTGGCACGGGCTGCATTGTGGAGTTTTTTGGCTCGGGCTGTAGCAGTTTATCGGCAACAGGCAAAGCAACCATTACCAATATGGGCGCCGAGCATGGCGCCACCACATCGCTGTTTCCGTACGATGAGGCTATGAACAATTATCTGTGCGCTACCCAGCGCCACGAGCTGGCGCAGGCGGCCCAGCAGATGCAACACTGCCTGCGTGCCGATGATGAGGTGCTGCAAGATCCAGCCAACTATTATGATCAGCTGCTGTGTATTGACTTAAGCAATCTTGAGCCACACATTGTTGGGCCGCACTCACCCGATCTGTCGCGCCCCATCACAGCCATGCAGCAGGCAGTTGCACAGCAGCAATACCCCGATACATTGGCAGCTGCACTCATTGGCAGCTGCACCAATAGCTCTTATGAAGATTTGGGTCGTGCTGCAGCAATAGCCAAGCAGGCAACTGCTTTGGGCTTGCGCGCCAAAGTGCCCTTTTATGTCACCCCCGGCAGTCAAAGCGTATACGAAACAGCGCAGCAGGCAGGGTATATCGACGCGCTCAAGGCAATGGGAGGGGTGTTGCTGTCAAATGCATGCGGCCCCTGCATTGGTCAGTGGCATCGTACCGATCAACAAGCGGCTGGCCCCAACAGCATTGTTAGCTCTTACAACCGCAACTTTCCGGGGCGTAACGATGGCAAAAGCCATACGCTATCGTTTTTGGCCAGCCCCGAAATGGTAACAGCTATGGCTCTGTTTGGTCGGCTATCGTGCAACCCGCTGCAACAAACGCTGCCCGGTACTACAAATAAGGTGCTACAGCCGCCGCAAGCCGATGTATTGCCCACAACAGGCATGCACATGAATGCACAGGGCCGTGTGACGCCGCCTGCCGATGGCAGCAGCATCACTGTGCACATTGCGCCCAACTCAAACCGTTTGGCATCACTAGCTGCATTTGCGCCATGCAGCGACAGTCAATGGAGCAACTGCTGCGTGTTGTTTAAAGCCAAGGGAAAATGCACCACCGATCACATTTCACCAGCCGGCAAGTGGCTGCAGTATCGGGGCCATTTAGACAAGATCGCCGACAACACCTATCTGGGAGTGGTCAACTCCTTTACCACCACAGCCGGTACCGGCATTGACATCACGCAGCCCAACGAACCTGCGCAGCTGCTTTGCAGCATTGCGCGCAGATACAAAGCACGGCAGATCCCCTGGGTTGCTGTAGGTGATACCAACTTTGGTGAAGGCTCCAGCCGCGAGCATGCAGCCATGCAACCACGCTATTTGGGTTGTGTTGCTGTGCTGGCACGTAGCTTTGCCCGCATTCACGAAACCAATCTCAAAAAAAGCGGCATTTTGCCGCTCACATTTACACAAGAGAGCGACTATAACTGCATTGGCACATTCGATCGCATCGATGTGTTGGGTTTAGACACACTTGCAACGAGCCAGCCTGTACGCATTGTGGTGCGCCACAGCGATGGCTCAGCAGATCACTTACAGTGTAACCACACACTGTCGCCGCTACAGATTGCTTGGTTTCACGCAGGCTCCAGCCTCAACTATTTAACCCGCCAAGCAGCTGCATCGTGATGCCAGCACGGCTGCAACAGCTGTGTAGATGGTGGTACAATGGCTGCAAATGAACAGATCCATAGTGGTGCTGCTGTTTGGCGGGCAAAATGCAGAAAAAGAGGTCTCTATTGCGTCGGCGCAAAACTTGCTGTCTGCTCTGCCTGCCGATTGTGACCATCTGCTGCTGTTTTGGCGACCCGATGGGGTTGTGCAGCATGTGACATTGCAGCAACTTTCGCAGCATACCAATCCATATACAGCACCGTTTCAACCTGTGTATAAGCAAAGCCAGGGTGAAACATATGCCAATGTGCAGCAGGCTGTTGCACACCTGGCGCAAACGGCGCAAAATCAGCATCGCTTGATCACCTTTTTGCTGGCGGTACATGGTATGGGGTGTGAAGATGGCCAGCTGCAGCAGCTGCTTGAGCAGCAAAATGTGCCGTTTACCGGTTCGGGTAGCCACGCTTCGGCACGAGCATTTAACAAGATACAGGCCAAGCAAAGTGTGCAGCAGCAAGCTGTTTTGACAGCAGATTGCCTGGTGCTAAATCCAGCAACTTGCTCGACTTGGAGCGCATTGGCGCAGCAATTTTTCTGTCAACATGGGCCTTTGGTGATGAAACCGGCACAAGATGGCTCCAGCATAGGGTTGCAGTTTTTGCATACACAAGATGATGTACGCTGTGCCATAGAGGCGGCAGGAGCAAAACCTCGCTTAACACTGCTAGAGCCTAAATTGTCAGGCATTGAGCTGGCTGCAACTGTGCTAGAAGATGCCAGCGGCCGTCTTACAGCACTGCCTTGCACCCAGGTAAAGCCACAAACGGGCCGCTGTTTTGACTACGCGGGTAAGTACTTGGGCGATGGTGTGCAGGAGATAACGCCAGCACAGGTGCCCAATGCATTGGCTCAGCAGGCGCAAGCGGTTGCCATTGCAGCACACAAAGCGGTAGGGTGTCGCGGCTATTCTCGTACCGACTGCATTGCCACAGACAGCGACGTGCTGTTTTTGGAGATCAACACCCTGCCCGGTTTGAGCGTTCGCTCGTTTATTCCACAGCAGCTGCAGGCTGCTGGCATTGCGCTGCAGCAGTTTGTTGCTACGCAACTGCATATTGCCCAACGTGCTGCTTGCCCGTTGCCGCCAGCCACTGTACAAGCTGCGGCAGATGACTGATAGCGCTGTTTTGAACGGTTGTTGATAGGGTTGTGTAGTATCAGGCAGCTGAATCTGCGGCTGCGGTTTGCAAATCGGCTGATACCGCACACGAAACACAAGCGTCAGACCAGACATTGATGGCACTTTCAAGCATGTCGATGAGAGCGTAAAACGGCAAAATCACACCCATGAGATGCAGTGGAATATTGAGCGAAGCCAAAATAGCTGTCGACAACAGATAGCACCCCATAGGCACACCAGCATTACCAATAGCAGCCACTGTAGCCACAACCACCAAGGCGGCTAGCTCCCACGGGGCGTATACAATGCCGTGGTGCATCGACACAAACAGCACGGTAATAAGAATAAAGGCGGCACAGGCGTTCATATTAATGGTGGTGCACAGCGGAAAGCTAAATTGGGTTACCTGTTGCGGCAGTTTGAGCCGCTCTTGCGCGCTGCGCATTGCTACCGGCAAAGCGGCGCTGGACGACTTGGCAAAAAAGGCCACAGTCAGCGCTGGGAGCATGCAGCGAAACGTATGCCTAGGTGAAAACCCTTTGCTTACAAGCAACAACGGCAGCACCACAGTAGCTTGCAGCAAATTGGCCGCCAGCACACACAGCAAATATAGCGCTAAGTTGCCAATTGTCTGGCCACTAATCTGCACACAAAACTCTGCCACAAAGGCCCATACAGCCAACGGCAACAGCCGTAGCACAAGTGCTGTAATCTCCATAATTGCCGCAAACAGATCAGCAAACAGCGTATGCAGCCGCTGTCGACGTTGCTGCTGCAACCCCAACACAGCAAAGCTCAACAAAGCGGCCAACAGCAGCACGCTCACCACATTCCCCTGCACAAAGGGTGTTAAAAAATTGCCAGGCACCACCTGCATAAGATGTTGCTGATAGTTGCCATGCTGCTGTACGCTATCACCCTGCAGCAACAGCGGCTCACCCACCGGATCAATCGCCAAAAACAGGGCCAAAGCAATACCAGCAGCAATGAGTGTTGTTAGCAACGTGTAGCGAAAAACCAGTCCACCCAGCCGCTTAGCCGTCTTCACGCTGCCCATGCCTGTGAGCGTTGACAACAGCGAAAAGAAAATCAGCGGAATACTCACCAACTTCAACAGCCGAATAAAAACAGTAGCCACAACAGCCGCCGCCTCCATCAGTGTGGGTTGATTCCATAGCCCCGTACCCATTCCGGCCAGGGCCCCTATAACTATCCAAATATGAGTCGACATCATTGTTTGCTAGCATTTTAACCCAAACAGCCGCTTTCTGCTAGCCGACAAAATTGCATTGCCCTCAGCAGCATCAGCCGTGTTCTGCAGCTAATCAAACAAGTTGCTCCAAGAGATCTCATTTCTCGCAGTTCTCGACACGTGCCAAGCAACGTTTAATATCAACTCTCCAAAAAAAATTTCATTTTTCATCAGGATCATTTCCATGCATCTTCGTGCTTGATCCATTTCGCTTTTGCATGATCTCGTATCTGTGCCAAAGTGTTGAGAGAACTTCAAAAACGCTTGCAGGAGTGTGGTTTACGACTGCATCCAGACAAAACACAGATTGTCTACTGCAAAGATGGAAAGCGGACAGGAAACTATCCGGTGACACAATTTGATTTTCTGGGCTACACGTTTCGCCGTAGATCGGTGAGAAATGCCAGAGACCAAAGGAACTTTGTAGGCTTCACACCAGCGGTGAGCAATGCGTCGAAGAAAGCGATGAACAAGTATCTGCGTGATCAGCAAATGCATCGACATATTCAAGCAGACATCGAGGAGATAGCTCGTAGTTATAACCCGGTTCTGAGTGGATGGTTGGAGTATTATGGAAGATATAGTCGCTCAGAACTGGAGACTGTATTTACTAGCTTCAACAAAAAGTTGATCCAATGGCTGATGCGAAAATACAAGCGTTTTCGAGGACATAAAACACGAGCAGGTAAGTATCTAGAAAAATGGCGTCTTGAAATCTGGGAAGCCCTTCAATCCTAGCATCTGCTCTGCTTGCTCTTGACACAAGCAACAGAGTATCTTCTAGCCGCCCTTATATACAGGTTCTG
>JBCCEX010000077.1:0-6953 GCA_039030035.1 Myxococcota bacterium | reverse complement strand
GGTTGACGTGCCGCTGGTTGACGTGCTGCCGGTTGGCGTGCTGCTGGTTGACGTGCCGCCCCTTTATCATCTTTGCCGTCCTCGTCATCATTGTCGTCTAGACCGTTGCCTTTCTTACCATCCGGACCTTTATTGCCAAGATCATTTGAATTGTTGTTGGCGGAATCTGCTGAAGCCGCTGTATGGGCCTCTTTTTTGTTGCTGATTGCGGTGGGCGTCTCTGTGGCTCTCTTTTTCGATACACATACACCTGCCTCCGATGAACTGCTCCACTCACAGCTATCACCGTTCTCTTCTACGGTTCTCTCACAACTCTCTTGATTTTTTTGTGCATCGCAGGTTACTGCGGCTGCAGCCGTCTCATCCTTTTTTGTACTTGTGGACAACGGATCAGAACATGCCATCAGAAAACTGAGACCAACTACCGAAAAAACCTTTAAACATTTCATATTCACTCTCCTTGCTTCTTAGTTATTTAACTAAATAGCATATTTATTAAAACACGTTTTTCTCATTGTGTCAAGCCGGTTTTTAGTACGATCCGGGTAGACAGTCACTTAGAGAGGTTCTGCGTGGCTTTGGGCCACCGTTTGGGCACAGCAGAGGTTTGTGCTACAGTAGAGGTTAGGTAGTATTGTTGTATCAAAAGTATGTCGCCGTGTAATTCTTTAGACTGAAGGTCGGCGAATAGGGGGTTGCGTGTCGGATCTACATCCATCATTTGACCGTTTGGTTATTGCTTCGGCAAATGCTGGCAAGTGCCGTGAGGTGCAGCAGCTGTTGGCAGATCTCGATATTGAGCTGCTGCCTAGATCGCAATGGAATATCCCCTCTCCGTGTGAGACTGGGTTAACGTTTGTCGAAAATGCTATTCTCAAGGCGCGGCATGCGGCTGCCTGTACGGGGCTGCCGGCGCTGGCAGATGATTCGGGGCTTATTGTAGAGGCGCTCAACGGTGCGCCTGGGGTGCACTCTGCTCGGTTTGCCGGCTCTCACGCAACGTGTGGCGACAATATTTGCAAGCTGCTGCAGCAGCTTAAGGGGGTTTGTGCCAGCAAGCGCAGGGCGCAGCTGCATTGCACGTTGGCTTTATGCCGCTATCCAGCCGATCCCAATCCGTTGCTGGCCCACGGCAGCTGGGAGGGCAGCATTTTGGCAAGCCCTCAGGGCAATGGCGGGTTTGGTTACGATCAGGTGTTTTATGTCAAAACCCATGATTGTAGTGCTGCGCAGCTTGATCCGGCCGAAAAAAACCGCTTAAGCCATCGCGGTATGGCTTTTCAAAAACTACGCAAGAGCCTCGCTCAACTTGTGCGGCTGCCGCATAAGGTGGCTACCCCTTAGCAAACTCGCTCGGCATGTACAACACCGGCAATGCTGCGCAGATCGTGCAACAGCTGCGTGCAGGGTTGCACATAGAGCTGCTGATCGCAGCGAATATCCACCTGCAGTTTGTCAGACAGCTGCAGCGACAACAGCAGCAGCTTATCGCCTTTGTGGCGTTGGCATGTGGTATGCACCTGCTGTAGCACCTTGTTGGTGATTTGCTGCTGTGTATCTACCCGCACATGCACATAGCGTGTGTAGCTGCACTGCGCCTCTTGCAGCAGCGACACCGACTCTAGCCGCACACGTGGAGGGGTGTCGCTGTCTTGATTGTCGTCGTCACGCGACATAATGCGCCCCTGCAGCACCAAGGGTTCATCGCTGTACAGCAGCATTTGCGCTTTGGCATAGGTGTTGCTAAAGCTCATAACAGTAACCTGACCGGTCTGATCCTCCAGTACAACAGTTGCCCAAGTGCCCAAGCCGTTTTTGAGCGTGCGCTCGCGTAGCTGAGTGACAATGCCAACCAAACGAACCGCCTCACCTGTAGGCATACCAAACAGCTGCTGTATGGGCACAGCGGCTAGGGTTTGCATATCTTGCTCGCAGTTGTCTAGCGGATGGCCCGACAGATAAAACCCCAGCGTATCGTGCTCATAACGTAGCTTTTCGTGCTGTGGCCACTCATCATGCAGCGCGTCTGTTTGTTTGTTGGCATGCTGCTGGCCCTGCACGGCGGGCTTGCTGGCTCTAGCAGCAAACAGGTTAAACATATTGCTTTGGCCTCTGGCCCGATCGCGCTGCAGCTTGCTGACATTGCGCATGGCTGTGTCAATCGATTCATACAGCTGTTTGCGCGGCTGCTGCAGGCAATCTAAAGCACCTGCCTTAATGAGCACCTCCAGACTCTTTTTGGTGAGCCTGCCGGCTGTAATCTGCTGACAAAACTGCATGAGACTTGTGGGGGGGCTGCTGCCTCGCGCTGCCAAAATCGCCGATGTTGCCGCCTCGCCCAGACCCTTAACCGCCTCCAAACCAAAACGGATGCAGCCGTACGACCGATCTCTTTTGAGCTTGCTGCGTGCCGCTTTTTTGCGCAAACGCTGCTGCTGCATTACAACAGCCTCTTGCTCCATGTTGTAATCTACCGCAAACTGCCGATCCGAAACATAGATATCGGGCGGCAGCACCGCAATACCCATGCTGCGCGCCTGCTGCACATATTTTACCACACTATCGGGCGAGCCCGACGAAATACTCAACAGCGCCGCCATAAACTCCACCGGATAAAAGCACTTCAAATAGGCTGTTTGGTAGGTAATAAGCGCATATCCAGCTGCATGGCTCTTGTTGAAACCGTAGCCGGCAAACTTCTCGATGGCGTCAAAAATCTCGCCCGCTTTGGCCGCATCAACCCCCTGCTTTTGGGCACCGGTCACAAACTTATTGCGCTGCTGCTTCATCTCGTCGAACTTTTTTTTGCCCATGGCGCGGCGCAAAATATCGGCCTCACCCAACGTAAACCCCGCCAATACCTGCGCCGATAGCAGCACATGCTCTTGGTACACAAAGGTGCCGTAGCTGTTTTTGAGAACCGGCTCAAGCTTGGGGTGGGGGTACACAATGCTCTTGCGCCCATGCTTGCGATCGATAAAGTCATCGACCATACCAGACTGCATCGGGCCGGGTCGATACAACGCGCCGGCAGCAATGATATCTTCAAAACAGTCGGGCTTAAGGCGGCGACACATCTGTGTAAACCCAGGCGACTCCACCTGAAAAATACCCGAAGTCTCACCCGAGGCGATCAGAGCAAACACATCGGGGTGCGTTGGCTGCAGATCATCGACCACCAACGGCGGAATCTGCTGCTTGCTGTGCTGCGGCTGGTAGTGCGGATGCTGCTGAGCAGCTTGGGCAAACTGCTGCTGCGGCAGCTGGTTTTCTCGCGCAATGCGCTGGTTGACCAGCTGCTCGGTGCGGTTGATAAGATCGAGGGTTTTCAACCCCAAAAAGTCGAACTTAACCAGCCCTGCCAGCTCAACCATGTCTTTATCAAACTGGGTGATCAGCTCGCCACCTGGCCCAACAAATACCGGCACCTCTTCGAGCAGCGGTTTGTTGCCAATGACCACCCCACCAGCATGCATGCCGGCCTGACGATACAGCCCCTCTAGCGTGCGGGCAACGCGCAGCAGTTTTTTGTAAGTTGCATCCTCTTTGGCCTTTTCTAGCAGCTGCGGTGCTGCCTGCAGTGCCTCGTCAAATGTGGGCTTTTTACCGGCAATCAGCAGCGGCATCGGTTTGGTTAGCTGATTGACCTCGCCAAAGGGAATGCCGAGGGTACGCGCGACATCTTTAATCGCACTTTTGGGGTTGAGCGCTGCATAGGTGGCAATCTGCGCCACTTGCTGCCGGCCATAGCGTTGAGCAACGTAGTCAATGACATCACCACGCCCCTGCTGCATAAAGTCAACATCAAAATCTGGCAACGACACACGCTCGGGGTTGAGAAACCGCTCAAACAACAGCCCGTGGGCAATGGGGTCAACATCGGTAATACGCAAAGAGTAGGCCACCAAACTGCCCGCTCCCGAGCCCCGCCCAGGCCCCACACGAATCTGGCGATTTTTGGCCCAGTTAATAAAATCTTGCACCACCAAAAAGTAGCCGGCAAATCCCATTTTAATAATAATGTCGAGCTCTGTTTGCAGCCGCTGCCGATAATGATCCCGATCAACACCGCCTGCCGCTTGCTGCAGCCGCTGCTGTAGCCCCTGTTGCACCAAATGGTTGAGGTAATCGGCCTCATCTTTGTAGGGCTTGGGGCAGGCAAAATTGGGCAGGCGCATATCGCCTAGCTGCAGCTCAACACGGCAGCGCTGGCCAATGTCGCAAGCTGTGGTAAAGGCCGCAGCATAGTCGGTTTTGAGCGCATCCCACATCTCTTGGCCCGACCGAATATAAAACGCGTTGGCTTCATGTTTGTGTAGCGAGGGGTCATCCCACGCCTTTTGTTGGCGAATAGCCATCAAAATATTTTGCGCCTCGTGATCTTCGGGCATCACATAGTGGCAGTCGCTGGTGGCCACCAAACGCAGCCCCTCATCTTGGGCCAGCTGCGCCAAATCGGCATTGACCTTCTCTTGTATCGCAATGCCGTTGGGCTGCACCTCCAAAAAAAAGTGATCGGCGCCAAAAATCGCCTTAAAATCACGCACCGCCTCGCGCGCACCATCGAGATCTCCCACCGCACACTTTTTGCTTACCTCGCTGCCCAAACAGGCGGTGGTGGCAATAAGCCCCTCGCGATGCTCATACAGCAGCTGCTTGTCGATACGGGGAAAATAATACTTGCCGTTTAAAAACGCCTCAGAGCTCAAGCGGCGCAAATTGGCATAGCCGGTGTTGTTTTCGGCCAGCAAAATCAAATGGTTGTTCTCCCGCACCTTGTCGGTATAGCGCGCCTGAGCGGTGATATAGGCCTCTATTCCCAAAATCGGCTTAATGCCACCAGCAACAGCCTGGCGATAAAAATCAAGCGCCCCAAATAGATTGCCGTGGTCGGTAACAGCCACCTGCTTCATGCCTAGCTCATGCACCCGCTTGATCAGCTGCGGCACACGAATCGCGCCATCTAAAAACGAGTACTGCGTGTGCAGGTGCAGGTGGGTAAAATCATGGGCGGCCATTTGCACTATTTTAGTCTTTTGCAGCTATCCTGCCAAACATGCGTTGCCCATACAGCGGCCTGACAAACCTGTGTCGCAGCTATGATCAAAATCTGCTTTTGCATAAAGTCATGCACGAACCTGCTACACTCAACTTCTAATGCATCGCACACAACACAACAATCTGATATGGAGCTGTTTGCCCCTCACGCTGTTTAGCACTGTGTTTGGCCTACTGCTGGTTGTGTATGTTGCCATGCCCGCGTGGGCAATCTCCATCGCCAAAGCTGTACCCACCAGTGCTGTAATAGCTTTTGTGCTAACAGTTGCGCTCAGCCCAGGTCGGCGGCTGCAGATGTTGCGGGCTGCTGTTGCTGGAGCGAGCCAAAGCATGGTGCTGCAAATGGGCCTCATCTTTGTGGTTGCCGGCCTATTTGCAGCGCTTGGCAGGGCCATTGGCAGCGTCGACGCCCTGGTAGCAATGAGCCTGCACCTGCTGCCGCAACAGTGGCTGCTGCCTGGTCTGTTTGTTGCGTCGTGCATAACATCGCTGGCAATGGGCACATCGATGGGCACGCTGGCGGCTGTGGTGCCCATTGCTGTAGGTGTGGCCGCTGCAGGGGGGGCATTGTTGCCCATATGCGTGGCCACCGTTATGGGCGGGGCGATGTTTGGCGACAACCTGTCTGTGATTTCAGACACCACCATTGCAGCCACCAAAACACAAGGCTGCAGCATGCGCTCCAAACTGCTGGCCAATGGCCCCGTTGCCCTGCTTGCTGCCTGCATCAGCGTAGCACTGCTGTTGCTGCTACCGCACTCACCAACCTCTGAGCAGCCACCCTTGAACCTGTCAACAAGCTGGGCTGCCGCATGGCCTTATGGCTGTGTGTTGCTGCTAGCTGTGTGTGGCCTGCCGGTGCTATGGGTGTTGGCAATGGGTATTGGACTGTGCTTGATCACAGGCATTGTACAGGGGTCGCTGTCTCTCATACAGCTGCCTGGTTTAGTGCTTGCAGGCTGCAGCAGCATGCTCGATGTACTACTGGCCACATTTTCTGTGGCCGCCTTGGTGCAAGTGCTGCAAACACGAGGAGGGCTGCAAGCCCTACTAAACGCCCTGCGGCGGCATGTGCATTCACCAGCCACAGCAGAGGTTAGCATTGCCACCATGGCCGTTGTTGCAGATATATGCACCGCCAACAACACCATCGCCATTTTGCTATGCGGCCCCCTGGTGCAACGCACGGGCGAACAGTTTGAGCTAAACCGAGCACGCTGCGCAAGTTTGCTTGATATCTACGCCTGCTTGCCACAAGGCCTGCTACCCTACGGCGCACAAATGCTCCTAGCTACAGCTCTATCGGGCGTCTCGCCATTGCAGATATTGCCCTATGTGATCTACCCCGTGCTACTTGCTGTATTTGCCAGCATAGGCATAGTCAAACGAATCTATGTAGCTGCTTAACACCCTGTCGCGTGCACGAGATTTCAAGACACCATCGATCATGTGCAGCAGCTGGCGTTACTATGATGTAGCATAGTTAGGTATGAGCGACACCGTGCCACACAACCCCTTGGCGCTTGAGCCTAAAGACAAAACCCTAAAGCGAGATAAAACCAATGCCACGCAAAAAATCGACACCGTCGCGCCGCAGTGCGGGTCCAGTCAAACCCATCTACCGGAGGGACCTGCTCTTCAAAGCCACCTGCACGATGCTCGGTATTCACAAAGAGATTGTGCGTCGCTATTTGCCAAAAAGGTTCTTGGTTAAGATTGATGTCGATAAAACGCGCGTTATCAACCCGGTGAGCGTCGACAAACATCTGCGCGAACGGTTGGCTGATCTAGCACTGGAAATCCCTTTCAAAAATGGCAGCGGTACATTTTGTGTCTGTATCGAGCAGCAAACAACAGGCCCCTTCCCTGCACAGCGCGCACTAGAATATCAGCAG
>JBCCEX010000076.1:0-6979 GCA_039030035.1 Myxococcota bacterium | reverse complement strand
GTGATGTGCTGATACGGCAGCAGCACAGCCAACAGCACAACGCCACACAGCAGCTGATCAACGCCTTTAACCGCAGCGGCATACCGCAGGTGGGGCTGGTGCAGGTGCCCAAACAGCAGATGCAGCACTACGGCGTGGTGCTGGGCCAACAAGATGCATCGGGCACGTTGATAATTGAAAAGACCGTAGAAAAACCAGCGCCCGGCTCGCTACCGCTGCTGCCAGCTATTTTAGGGCGCTACCTCTTTTGCGCCGAAATTTGGCCCTTTTTGCAGCAGCAAACCGCCACAACAGCAGGCGAGATTCAGCTCACCGATGCCCTACAAGCCTTTGCACAGCAGCATACACTGCACGGCTGCATGATCGCAGGCAGCCCTGTCGACACAGGAAACCGACTGGGGTATGTGCAAGCTACAGTGCTAGAGGCGCTGGACCGGCCACAGCTGCGGCAACAACTCGTGCCGTGGCTCAAAGAGTTGATGGCACATCATGAAAGCATATAAATATTTGTCGATTGCAGCAGTCTACAACTGTGCTGACAAGGGCTAAGAGGCAGTTGGCCGCTTGCTATCAGTCGGTTCTGCCTCTTGCTTGAGCTGCCGGCGCAGCAGATCGCCAACCACTTTGCGCGCATCGGCCTGCTCAAATAGCACACGACACACCCCTTCGCATATCGGCATGGCAACACCATGCTTCTCGCTGAGTTGAGCAATGCTGCGAGCTGTGTGCACCCCTTCGGCCACTTCGCCTAGCTGGCGCAGCACCGCTTGCAGGCTTTTGCCTTGTGCTAGCTGTACACCTACACAGCGGTTGCGTGATAGGCTGCCGGTGCAGGTTAGCACCAGATCGCCAATGCCTCCTAAACCATAAAACGTGCTGCGATCGGCCCCTAATTTGCTGCCCAGGCGCACCATTTCTGCTAAGCCGCGGCTTACCAAAGCGGCCTGGGCGTTGTGCCCCAGCTGTAGCCCAACGGCAATGCCCGAGGCAATGGCCACCACGTTTTTGAGGGCTGCAGCCAGCTGCAATCCTCGCATATCGCTGCTGCTATAGCAGCGAAAGCGATCGGTCGACAGCTGCTGCTGTACCTGCTGTGCAACAGCTGGTTGTGCCGCAGCAACAGTCACAGCAGTGGGCAGCTGCTTGGCAACCTCTATCGCAAACGACGGCCCCGACAAGCAGGCCACAGCAGCCGATTTGTTGTGCGCTGCTAGTGCCTGTTCAATAACATCGCTGCCCAGCAGCATGGTGGCGTGGGCAATGCCTTTGGTGGTGCTCACAATCGTGCTGCCGTCGGCCACATGCACGGCCGCCTCTTGCCATACCTGCTGCAGCGCATGCATGGGCAGCGCCGACAGCACTAGCTGTGCATGGGTAAGCGCCTCGGTCAGCGAGTTGGTTGCTACAATATTGTTGGGCAGCACCACCTCTTTTAAACGCGTTGGATGCTGATGCTGCTGGTTAATAGCCTGTGCTATCTTTTTGCTGCGTGCCCACAAACAGCACGGCTTTCCTTGCCGTGCCAATAAACAAGCCAACGCTGTTCCAAATGCACCCGCCCCCAAAACAGCAATACGATGCGACGATCTCTCTTGCGCCATGCCGATTTCCTACTATTTTCCATTTCTGCACACGCAACTTGCGTTGTGCCACACTCTCTTATCTATCTGCATTGTAAAACGTTCCGACGCAACGCGCGAGTATATGGCTATAACAAGCAGCAAACATCCCTGTGCAAACAGCATACATATGCTAAAGTGCTGTTTATGGCCACATATGTGATTGGCGACGTGCATGGATGCTATAACTCGTTGCGCGCTTTGTTGCGACAGCTGCATTTTCGTGCCGATCGTGATTCCCTCTGGTTTGCCGGCGACCTCATCAACCGTGGCCCCGCCTCGCTGGATGTGCTGCGCTTTGTTTATGACCTAGGCCCGCATGCACGCATGGTTTTGGGCAACCATGAGCTGTATGTGCTGGCTAGCTATTTTGGTGTGGCGCAACCCAACACGCTCATGGCCAAGGTGCTGACTGCCCACGATGCCAACAGGCTTATTAACTGGCTGCGCAGCCAGCCGCTGCTGCTGCAGCAAGATCGCTGGCTCATGGTACATGCCGGCATTTTGCCCTGCCTGCAGCCACAGCAGGTCTGCCAACTCGCACAACAGGCGCAACGCACCATACAATCAGACAGATGCCGCACTGTGTTACAGCTATGGAAACACACACAGCAACCATACAACCAACAGCTAACCTGGTGCCCTAGCCTCCTCTCCCCAGTGCGCGACTATGTGTTGCTCAACATGTTTACCCGCATGCGATTTTGCACAACGCCATGGCAGATGGATTTCTCCTGCACCACCCACCCCCACGAGGCCCCCACACCGCTACGCCCCTGGTTTGCCTACCCCCGTATGCAGCAGTGGCGCCGCTATACTGTACTATTTGGCCACTGGGCCGCACTGGGCCTACACCAATCTCGCGCCTGTATCGGCCTAGACACAGGCTGCAGCTGGGGGCGACAACTCACCGCGTTCTGCTTAGACACAGGCCGCTTTTATCAGCAAAAATGTGTGGATGAACTCCCCACAAACACCGTGTAACCCACAACATGAAAGGCTCTGCCCCTCAAAAGCACTGCAGGAACCAAACATCCTTGTTATATGAAACACGAAAGAGGTGTCTCATTGACATTTCACTTAAAACCTGTTTAACTACTATAAGGATGATATGGTGTTTTTATTGTTATAACAGGTAAGTCAAATGATTCGATTGAGACAAAAAAAGCTTCTATTAATGAGAATATTTGCTGCACTGTGTGTGGTCACAGCAAGCTGTGCGAAAGATGACCCAGAAACGAAGCGCTGGGTTACGCCACTCACATTGAAAGATGACAAAAACAGCTCCACAACGCTAGATTCCAACGACGCATCACGCAATCTCGAGATGCAAAATGGCACCAAACAGATCAAAACGATTCCCTACGACTGCACCAAAAAGAACCGTGCTCAAGCTGGTGAATGCTGGGGTCAATGTGTGGTTAGCAGCAGTAACTTCAGCGTATGCGAAGCCCGCGAAGTGACCTCCCCTTGCAAAGGTCTATCGATTGACAAATGCTTTCGACAAAGCAAAGGCAGCAGAGCGCAATGTTTTGTCGACTACCGCGGCAGGGTGCCCAAAAAAGATCTCAATGATAATAACAAGCCCGCACAAAACGATCAGGTTACCCACTACGCCCCTAAATGCGTCAATCTCTCCTCGGTACCCGATTGCCACATGAGGCCTCTTAAAGATATTGAAGATCTCTGCAATAAACAGGCCAACGACCAAAAAAAATGTGAAGCGGTGGAGGCCAACGGCGAAAAGATCTGCGAATTTAGCCCAGGCCAAGCAGAAAGTTGCACAAACATAGATACAAATCAGGCGGCTTTGTGCGCTCGGGTAGGTAAAGCCGCCAATGGGACAAATCTGGGCAATGCTGCCGATGGATGTGATCAAATATACATCCCCAACAAAGATGCAAATGGTTTTCTTCGTCCTTGTGTACAAGCGATAGCAATGCCAATGAGGGTCTGCCTTGCAGCTGCAGCTGCGTTTCCGAATACTTACTGCTCCGAGGCATATAAAGCATTTTCACGCATAGCAGGCCGTCAGGCAATAGATGCCAATCTCCCTGAAAAAAATCACACATACTGCGAGGTTGCCACATCTATTATTGGAGGTAATAACGCGCTCGTACACCTCTCAGGTGTCGCAATCTGCAAATATCAAGAGGAAAAGCCCGCTAGCTGCACGGTTAAGCCGGCAAGTAAGTGGAGCAAAGACCCCTGTTGGCAGCTCGACCAAACGGCCTGTGCAAAGTTTGGCGATGTCTGTCAAGTCGACTCAGCGCAGCAGATACCGCAAGAGTTGTTGCAAGAGTCGCAGCCTTAAGCCAGTAGTTACCGCAACCGGCTGCCCGCGCTGGGAGCATTGGGAATCGAGTTTAGAATCTTAGTTAGGCAAGCCCCTCTTTGTGCTCGAGGCTGTTAAATCGGAATGGGGTTGCATATCTCGTTTTGTTTGTTTTAAACTATTTTATATAGAAACAAACAACCGGAGGATGCTATGCGTGATTACAAACCAAAAGGGGCCCCAACTATTATTCCAAGTGTGACTGTGTCAGATGTGGAAAAAGCGATCGATTTTTATACCAAGGCATTTGGCTTTAAGGCATCGTCGGCACTCATGAAGCAGGGTGATCAAGTTGCCTATGCGGAGCTTGATTTTGCAGATGGGCGCATTATGGTTTTTAGGGAAGGAGCCTACGACATGAAGAGCAAGACGCCATCTCATTCGGGGCAGCAGCCTCCCATGAGTCTGTACATTTATTGCCAAGATGTCGATGCGCATCATAAGCAGGCTGTTGCTGCTGGAGCACAGCAGATGCACCCACTTGAAGATATGTTTTGGGGCGATCGCATGTACATGGTTGCCGACCCCGATGGGCATCACTGGACGTTTGCACAAAACGTGGCCGACTTTGATCCCTCTAAAGTGCCTAGTTGATATTTACCCTCAACGTTGCAACAGCTTTGGAAGGTTGGGCAAAAGCTGTTTTGCTACAACCCCCAAATCGTTATGGTTTTGCCGTTGTCAACCGGTTCTTGCCGCACCCAAATGCGCTCATCCCAGCTTTTGCCCTTGCGGCGGTCAAACAGCAGCAGGTGGCCTTCGGTTGCTGCGCAGTGCTGCATGTATTGACAAATTTGCACCAGCCCCTCTTGTTGTTTGGTAGCGATGCTATTTTTGAGATGTAGCAGCTTGAGCTCCAATACAATTCTTTGTTGCTGCAGTGGCGGCTTTATTGCTGCAGCTGTGTTACCTGCAGGCCATAGCAGCAGCAGGTCGGTACGACCTCGGCCCAAAGCATATTCGCGGTGAATGCTGCCGCCTCCGTTGATAATGCGCTGCAAAAAGGCTTGCAAAATCAGATGCGGACCGGCCTCTTTGTATTGGAACTGGTCGAGCCAGCTGTCGGAGTTTTCGCGAAAAAATTGTTGAAACTCTGTCAATAGCTGGTTGATGTGTAGCTGTCCTGTTTTGTCGACATAGGCAGGTTGTTGGGGAGTAACAGCAGTTTGAAAGTCCCAAGATAATGTTCTGGGAATCACCTCTTTGTAAATAGGATTGGCAATCGACAACGCGCCGTTGGCGCTTTGCTTGAGTAGACCTAGATCCACCACATATTCTACATCTTGACCAGACATAGGGCGGCTAACACCCAACAAAATTGGCTCAATAACCCTATGCACACGCGGCTGTTGTAGTTTGTCTAGCAGCTGCTCAATGTGAGTTTCACGTTGCTGAATGATGACCTCTTTGGCCTGCTGCATGTCGTTGACTGCAATGGTTTTGCTTGGCTGTACACCCCCTTCAATACCAAAGCAAGCTTCGTATGCCAAGGCGTTAACCAACCATGGTTGCCCTTGGGTCCAGGCAAACACCTGCTCAATTACATCGGGTGCAAACTGCTGCGAGGTTGCATCGGTATGTTGCTGGTACAGCACAGCGATATCTTGCTGGCTAAAGTCGCCCAAACGCAACGAGTTGGATTTAATATTAAATGGGCTACCGCCGCCAGTTGCTTGCTGAAACTCCTGTTGATACTGCGAACGAATACGCCAGTCGCGTATGTCGCGCAAACCACATAGCAGCACATTGTGCGGAAACAGGTTTTTCAAACGCCCTGGGTAACCCTCACGCAGCTGTCGCAATACCGAGATTAGGGTTGTACCAACAAGGGTATCGATTTCATCAATGAGCAGCACAATTGGTTTGTCACTGTGCTGACACCACGTAGACAAAACCATACGAAATGCCTGCAGCGGACCATGTTTTGCCAAAATAGCCTGCCAATTTTGATCAACAAAAGCATCTTGCAGCTGCTCGTAGGCCTGTGTAGCCAAGCAACTTAAAATGGCCTGCATACCAGCTGCAACATCCTCCCGTGCTGCTTCGCCTGCTTCGATGTTGATATAAACACAACGCAGCTTTCCTTGCTGATTGAGATGGTCTCGCAAAGCATACATGCATGTTGTTTTACCCGTTTGCCGTGGTGCATGCAGTAAAAAATATTTTCTCTGGTCAACAAGTGCCATCACCTGCTTGAGATTCCAGCGGTTTAACGGATCGAGAACATAATGATGTTCGGGGTCTACCGGCCCCGCGGTGTTAAAAAAGCGTGCCATACCTTTACTATAACACGCCTACGGCAAAGCCAATCTGTTAAGAACCCACTCCAAAAGCCTGCTGCAGCTGCTGTAGGCTCTCGGTCAGATCGCCGCTGAGGTGAATGCGTAATACCCGTTGGTTTTTTTCGGCCATCACGGCAAAATCGCCTCGTGCTTGTGCCTCTTTGACAATGCTAAAGCTGTAGGGGCGATCGATGGCATCTATTGAGCAGGGGTCGTCGCATGTGATATAGACAAACAGGCCCTGGTGTGGCCCGCCTTTGTATAGTTGGCCAATGGAGTGTAGCAGGCGAGGGCCAAAGCCAAGAGTGGTGGCGACACGTTTGCTTTGCTGCAGCTGTTGACGAATCCGCTGCAGCGCTGTTTGGCACTCATCAAACCGCGGCAAAAAGGCCAGCAAGGCAAAGTAGTCATCCTCTCGCAGCAGATTGGTGTAGTCTGCAAGCAGCTGTGCCAGCGAATCGGTTCGTACGGAATATGCACTGCTTACCAGTACTTTGATATTGCCCTCTTGCAGCGACCAAGGGGGGTCTACCAATGCACCGCTTTGCTCATACTGCTGCATGAGTGTCTGCGATCGCAGTTTGCTGGCCTCTACGTCGGGTTGATTAAACGGATGGATCTGCAGCAAGCTCCCCACCACCGCTGTGGCGATCTCCCACAGTACAAACTGCTGCACCACACTCTCTTTGTTGGGCAGGTCGAGCCAAACAACCGGATGCCCCGCCTGCTGCAACTGCTGCAGC
>JBCCEX010000075.1:0-7116 GCA_039030035.1 Myxococcota bacterium | reverse complement strand
ATTTTTGGATCCTATTGCTGCTGAAAAGAAAATTGTCGATCACCGAACTGGTAAAGCGTTTTGGCAGTTGGTGCTGCTGGCCATGGATGGCAGTTTGTTGAAGGTGCTCACGAGAGGGGGGTATCACAATGTTGCTCCGGCCTTTTCGCGCGATGGTTGCAGCCTATTTTACACCAGTTATCGGCACAAAAATCCCAATCTGATGCAGATGGATCTGCGCACGCAGCGATCTGTCACGCTGTTTGGACAGCCTGGCATGAGTGTGGGGGCTGCAGCAGATGCGGCGGGTAATGTTGTGTTTACCCACTCACCGGCGGGGCAGCGGCAGTCGAGTCTTTATTGTGTTGACAGCGGTTATGCACCGGCGCGTGTCAGGGCTGTGCTGTCTGCGCAAAACCACCCGCTGTTTTATTTGAGCTCTCATATATCTGCGCATGTGCATCCGCAAAATGGGAGTATTTTATTTACCTCTATTTTAAGAACCAGCTCGCGTATTTATATGTTGGATGCCGATGGTACAATAAGCCGTCGTGTGGTGCTGCCAGAGGTGCAGCAGTTTTCGGCGCGGTTTATTCCTCCTGATGGTAGCAAATTTGTCTTTGTTGCCCGAGATCCACAATCGCGGCAGAAGGATATTTTTGTGGCGCAGCTGCCGCAGCAGCCCACGGGTGGCTTTGCAACGCTGATGCCGGCGTTAACGCAAAATCAGGGCAATAACGAAAATCCAGATCCTTCACCAGATGGTCAACTGCTGGCGTTTATCTCTACACGAGCAGGAAAACAGGAGATATATTTATCTACCCTCGATGGCAACCATCAGCGTCGTATAACATCTAATGGACCTTACGAAACTCTTGCTTGGGGTTGTATCTGCAGGGAATAAACTCTCTGTTTTTAGCTGTTTTTTTATATGAAACACAACAAAAATGTTGCGGAGGCTCAGGTGAAACAGGGCAGTCACTTGACCAGCCGAACTTGTTTTGTTGCAATCGTTAAGGGTAGCCAGCCATTTGGCAGCTATGCATGCGCTGCTGCTAAAGGCGAACAAAAAGGGACGGGAGTAGAAGATGTTACGAGGAACAGATAAAAAAAAGCTCAGCCAATTACCTAGGGAGATGCCGATTTTGCCGCTGCGCAACAGTGTTTTTTTTCCGGGCGCAGTCATGCCTCTAACCATTGGTCGCAGCAAAACCATTCGGCTGATGGAGGAGGTGGCTCGTACAGAGACCTGCTTTGGTATTGCAACGCAAAAAACTGCGGAGGTCGAAAATCCGAGCGACAAGGAGCTGTACCGCGTTGGCACAGTTGCCCGTGTGATTAAGCTGGCACGCGCCGGCAAAGAGGGGTTTAGTGCTGTGGTAGAGGGTATTGCCCGCTTTCGCATCGACCGTTTTACACAAACAGATCCCTTTTTTGCTGGCCAGATTACCCCTTTGGTCGATCAATCTAGCAGCGGCCTCGAAACAGATGCCTTAACCCTCAATTTGCGCAACACAGCACGCGAGGTGATCGATCTATTGCCTGAGATCCCTGTGATGGCTAAGCAGCTGCTGGATTCTATTAACGAGCCGGGCCATTTGGCCGATCTGGTGACGGCAAATTTAGATGCCACCATTGAAGAGAAGCAGAAGATTTTGGAGGCTGTTGATCTCAAAGATCGTCTCAATCTGGTGATACGGCTGCTCAATCGGCAGCATGAGGTGCTTAAGCTCTCCAACAAAATCAACACGCAGGTTAAGGGTGAGATGAGTCGCACACAGCGTGAATACTATCTGCGACAGCAGCTCAAAGCGATTCGAGAGGAGCTAGGCGAGCGTGAAGATGAGGAGAGCGGTGTAGAGGAGCTGCAAAGGCGGCTGGAGCAGGCCAATTTACCGCACGATGCTCAAAAAGCAGCGCAGCGTGAGTTGCGACGTATGCGACACATGCAGCCCAGCCAGGCTGAATATACGGTAGCGCGTACCTACTTAGATTGGTTGGCCGAGCTGCCTTGGAACCGCACCAGCAGAGACAATTTGGATTTGAGCCATGCCATGAAGATGCTAGATGCAGACCACTACGGCTTGGAGAAGATCAAAAACCGCATTATTGAGTATCTTGCTGTGCGCAAACTCAAAGAGGATATGAAGGGCCCAATTTTGTGCTTTCTGGGCCCTCCAGGCGTAGGTAAAACCTCATTGGGTCGATCGATTGCTGCAGCGCTTGATCGCGGTTTTCATCGCATCTCTTTAGGAGGCGTACGCGACGAAGCAGAGATCCGTGGCCACCGGCGTACGTACATTGGCGCTTTGCCTGGTCGTATTGTGCAGGGTCTCAAAAAGGTGGGCACAAACAATCCGGTGTTTTTGCTCGATGAAATCGATAAGATGGGGCATGATTTTCGTGGCGATCCCTCATCGGCACTGCTTGAGGTGTTGGATCCGGAGCAAAATAACGGCTTTAGCGATCACTACCTAGATGTGCCGTGTGATTTATCAAAAGTCCTGTTTATTGCTACGGCCAATCAAAGCGAACCGATTCCGGCTGTGTTGCGCGATCGCATGGAGATCATTGAGCTGTCGGGCTATACGCTCGAGGAGAAAATGCACATTGCCAAGCGCCACTTGATACCCAAGCAGCTGAAAGAGCATGGTATTTCAGACCAGCTGTTGCAGATTTCGCAAGAGGCCGTTTCACGCATTGCAACAGGCTATACACGAGAGGCAGGTGTGCGTAACTTAGAGCGCCAGATTGCTGCGGTTTGTCGGCAGGTGGCTGTTGAGGTAGCCAAGTGGGATAAGCCTGATAGACACCCAAAAACCACCGTGACTGCAAAACGGCTAGAGAAGATTCTAGGTCCGCAAAAGTTCTACAATGAGTCTGCTGAACGCACCAGTTGCCCAGGCGTAGCAACTGGTTTGGCTTGGACCCCTGCTGGTGGGGACCTGCTTTTTATTGAAGCCACACGCATGGGTGGTAAGGGCACCCTCACCCTAACGGGGCAGCTGGGCGATGTGATGAAGGAGTCGGCGCAAACCGCGCTTAGCTGGATTCGTAGCCAGGCCACACAGCTGGGGCTGATCAAAACAGCCGAAACGTCGCTGCTTGAAAAAACCGACATTCACGTGCATGTTCCGGCGGGAGCAATTCCAAAAGATGGCCCTTCGGCAGGTGTGACAATTATTGCGGCGCTGGTCTCTTTGCTGACCAATCGCCGTGTGCGATCGGACGTTGCCATGACAGGAGAGGTGACGTTGCAGGGTTTGGTATTGCCTGTGGGGGGCATTAAAGAGAAGGTACTGGCAGCACACCGTGCAGGGGTTAAAACGGTTGTTTTGCCAGCACGAAACGAAAAAGATCTCATGGAGGTGCCGGCCAATGTGAGACAAGAGCTGTGCATGAAACCAGTTAAAGATGTTACAGAGGTATTGAACGAGGTGCTGATGCAGCCCGACAAGTCTTCACACCGCTCAGCACCGATTAACCGGCGGCGAACAAAGGTGTTGAGCGCTCAACCCGCTGCACCCATATGAGAGAACTTTGAGGGCGACAACACCACACCATATGATGCAGATGGCGCCGCAGGCAGAGCTGTACAAAGAGCTGCAGGTGGCGCAGCAGTTGTCGCTGCGTGCGGGGCAAATGGTGCTGCAGCTGCAAAACAGAATCCAGCTCAGTTACAAACCGCATGCAGAGCCGGTCACGCAGGTTGATGTGCTGGTTGATAAGTGGATCTGTCAACAATTGGCGCAGGCCTTTCCGCATGACACCATTATTGCCGAAGAGAGTCATGCGCAGGTGCAGCCTGCTGCAGCAACCAAGCGGATTTGGTTTGTTGATCCCATTGATGGCACAGCCGAGTATGTGAAAGGGGGTCAGAATTATACTGTTATGATTGGTTTAGCAATCGAGGGTATTCCGCGCATGGGGGTTATTTTTCAACCCGCTTCGCATGTGTTGTGGCGAGCTGAGTTTCATGCACAACCCAGCCGTTGTCGCTGTGAGCGCGTTGAAGCAGACGGCAGCGTTACCACACTCGATATTTCTCAAGATGAACACAATGCCAGTGGCCTTATTGCTGTCGGTTTTCACGCTCGCCATCTATCTTTTGTCAAAAAGCTAACCCAGGGCATGGCGACAGATGATTGCGTGCTGTACAAGCCCTCTCTTGGCCTAAAATTTGCCTTGGTTGCTGAAGGCAAGGCAGATTTGTGTATTGGTGGTATGGCCGAAATGAAGCTGTGGGATACCTGTGCTCCGGCAGCTGTATTGCTGGCTGCTGGCGGTCACGTATGCTCACCCTATGGCGCAATTTTTCCCTACAAAAGCTGGGCCATGCATGAAGGGCCAGCATGTGGCATACACCCTTGCTATTTTGAACAATTTGCTGCGACAGCACAGCTGTGCTAACGCGCCAAGATCTCTGGTATCAGTGAACCGCAATAAGACAGTTGAGTACCGTAAACACGAACATCAAACTTCACAAAGGCCTTAAACCGAACAGTGCCAGATGGTTTGAAGATCACCTGTTTGGCCTCTTCACCAACACCAACAGTATCTTCTTTAAGCTTCAGACCGTTTAGCTCAAGCAAAGCTGCATGCTCTTGTGCAAGCAATCCATTGAAAAAGGGCTTTTTTGCGCCCGATTTCCACTGTAGCTGCACTACCTGCACCTGCTCAGCCGCAAGCTGCAGCTGTGATGTTGTTGCTACCACTTCTGTTGACCCTTTTAGCTCACGAATCTCTTCAACATTAGGATTCCAGTCTAAGCCATGTTTGCGAATATCATCGTCAGGTAACTTGTAAATGATCAATGATGTTTGAGGAAAATTATTGGAATCTGTCTCTACCTCCAAGTTGAGATCGCTGATTTGCAAATATTTGGGATTTTTGGTTAGGTCAATGCATTTGTTGATCTTTTCTAGTGGGAGAGAGGAGATATCAGAATCGACCTGCGAGGCCTCTTTACGTGGCATAAAGAGTCCAACAGCAACCGGTACATTGGTAATAACTTGCCTCTCCAACCACTCCGCAATGTTTACATCGGCACAGTTGTTGGGGTTGCCTGGAGCATATTCGCTTCCTTTCAGAATTGCTGGCATCTGTTCGGGCAGCTGTCTGAAACGCTTTTGTGGATCTTGCTGCAAAATCAACGCAGCTGCTAATGCCTCGTCACAAGACCCTCTCTGCTTGATAGTCTCCAAGCTAGCTTCTGTCTGGCTGGTTGCATTTTGCTTTTGGTTATCGTTGTCTGAGTTACCAAAGGGGAGCTGGCTGAGAAACTGCTCCTCTTGCTTTTGCAGCGCCTCTGTGACGTTAATGATTGCACTGTAGCTGACCTCCACTGAAAAACAGCCGCTGCACGCCACAACAGTCAATCCAATTGCTACACGAAGCCACCCTACCATGCAATACCCCTTTCTCTTTATATAAGCCAAAACACCTCTTTATGCAAGTTTAGCAGACAGCAGGCCAGTTTTTTACGCTGCAGCTGCTAAAACCGTTGTCGCTGGAAATTTTGCGTCTTGAGATGATTGGCTGTAGGATTTGCATATTGACCAAAACGGAGGTAAGAAAAAGTGTTATCGTGCGTGGAATATATTTGGCTAGATGGAACGCAACCCAGTGCGCAATTGCGTAGCAAAACCTGTGTGATGCAGTCGGAGGCAGATCCCACACAAGATGCATCTGTGCTGCCCGATTGGGGGTTTGATGGTTCGTCAACGGGGCAGGCGTTGGCAGGTAATTCAGATGTGTTGCTCAGGCCGGTGCGAGCTTTGGTTGACCCCTTACGGCAGGAAAATTGCTACATTGTGCTGTGCGAAACCCTCAACCAAGATGGATCTGTGCATAGATCCAATACACGTGCAGCGCTGCAACAGCTGCTGCAACAAGAGGCGCAAGCCTGGCAACCATGGATAGGGTTTGAGCAGGAGTACACCCTATTTACCCAGGCGCAGCCTTACGGGTGGCCGGCAGGAGGGCATCCAGGTCCACAGGGGCCGTTTTATTGTGGTGTTGGTGCCGGTAGAGCTTACGGGCGCACTGTTGCTGAGAGGCATTTGCAGTTGTGCCTGCAGGCCAATGTCAGCATTGTTGGTATCAATGCCGAGGTGATGCCCAGCCAGTGGGAGTTTCAGGTAGGATATCGCGGCATCGATGCCAGCGATGAAGATCTCCTCACCATGTGTGATCACCTATGGCTTGCACGATGGCTGCTGTTGCGCACCGGAGAGGAGTTTGGCGCAACAGTCAGTTTTTCGGCCAAACCGCTAGACGGTGACTGGAACGGGGCTGGCACCCATGTTAACTTCTCCACCCATGCCATGCGCCATCCCGATACTGGCTGGGATAAGCTGCACGCCTTTACCGGTGCCTTAGAGAAGGTGCATCCGGAACATTTGGCCTGCTACGGCTCTGAACTACACCGCCGTCTAACCGGCGAGCATGAGACATGTCACATGGACACCTTCAAGGTTGGCGAGAGCGATCGCAGCGCATCGATTCGTATTCCACCCAAAGTGGTGCGCAACCGCTGTGGCTACATTGAAGATCGCCGCCCCGCCGCCGACTGCGACCCCTACCAAGTTTGCTTGCGTTTGCTGCAGACCTACAAAACTATTGCATGATTTGCTGCTACAGCCCCCACACCGTAATCGGTTGACCGCCAGGCACTTGCTCTTGCTTGACCCAAATGCGTTCATCCCAACTCTTGCCAGCACGACGATCAAACAGCAATAAGTGCCCCTCTTGGGTGTTGACGCGCTGCATGTAGGCAGCGATTTGTTTGAGCCCTTCGGATTGTTTGGTTGCTAGCGAACTCTTTTGATGAATCAACTTTAGCTCGAGCATAACCACCTGTTTGTGTTGCGCGCGTTGCAGTGTGGTATCTTTGTCGCCCAGTGGCCAGGTGACCACCAAATCGGTGCGGCCGCTGCCGGTTGCTTGTTCACGCTGAATGCTGCCTTTGCTGTTAACTGTACGTTGCAAAAAGGCCTGCAGCAGCAGTTGCGGGCCAGCCTCTTTGTATTGGAATTGATCGAACCAGCTTTCGGAGTGTTCGCGAAAAAAGCGCTGGAAGGCCGACAGCAGTTCGTGCATGTCTAGCGGTTGGCCTGGATTACCCAATGAAGGTGT
>JBCCEX010000074.1:0-7225 GCA_039030035.1 Myxococcota bacterium | reverse complement strand
TTAAAAAATGAAAAAATATGAATATATAACTTGTTGAATTAAGTATAATAAACCTGTTTTTTTCATTGCAAAACATCGCTTTGTCTATGGGCGTAGGAATTTATCTTCTCGAAAATAGTGGCCGAGAGCGGTATTTGCACGCTATGGGCTTCCCTTTTTTTTCTGTTGACGTATGCTAGAAGCAACCATGAGATACAAAGAGGCTCTAAGGGGGGCAAGAGCGGAACTTGTCCCGGTGTAAAACAGGAGAAAAACAGATGCTGCAACTCACAAATGTGAATGAACAAAGCGATAATAACTTAACAGAAAAAGCTTCTGCTTTGTTACCGTTAGATGGTGTGGCGCAGGCACCTCCTGACACGCTGCCGGTGCATTTGCGCAGCAGTTACAACCTCTTGGCAATTCACGGTATTGGTCTGCAGATAAACATCAATGAAATTATAGAAAAAGTGGCGCACAGTAGTTACGCCGATATTGCGCAACATGAGTTGGACGACTTGCTGATTCGAACAGCAGCCTCTCTCATTGTAGAAGAGCCGGACTACACCTTTTTGGCGGCACGATTGCTGTCGCACAAAATGGAGCAAGAGGCGCAAAGTCAGAATGTCACCTGTTTTTCTCACAGTGTGACCACGGGCTATGAAAATGGGCTGATTTCCAAGCGCACCTATGATTTTGTCTGCCAACATGCACAGCAGCTAGATGCCATGATTGACAGCACATTTAACCAGCGCCTTACCTTTTTTGGTTTGCGCACTTTGTGCGACCGCTACGTGCTGCGTCACCCCAAAAGCCGCAAATTGTTGGAGACAGCGCAATACATGTTTTTGCGTGTGGCCTGCGGTGTTGCCGATGATGTTGCCGAAGCACAGCAGCTATACCGCCTGTTTGCGTCGCTTGACTATCTGCCTAGCTCGCCAACGCTATTTAACTCAGGCACGACCGTTGCGCAGATGTCTTCTTGCTTTTTGCTCGACTCGCCTCAAGATAGCCTGGAGTCGATTTACGACCGCTACAAAGAGATTGCCCTGCTGTCAAAATACTCCGGTGGCATTGGTGTGGCCTATCACCGTGTGCGCTCTTCGGGGTCGCGTATTAAGGGTACAAATGGCCTTTCGAATGGCCTGGCGCCTTGGATTAAAACACTCGACAGCTCGGTGTATGCTGTCAATCAAGGGGGGCGTCGTAAGGGGGCCTGCTGTGTCTATTTGGAGCCGTGGCACGCCGACATCGAAACGTTTTTGGAGTTGCGTGACAATACCGGTGACGATGCGCGCCGTACCTATAATCTCAACCTGGCCAACTGGATTCCCGATCTGTTTATGAAACGGGTGGAGTCGGATCAGCCCTGGTCTTTGTTTGATCCCACCACAGTGCCCCATTTGTGTGATCTGTATGGACAGGAGTTTGACAAAGCTTATGTAGAGGCCGAGCAGCAAGGATTGGCTCTGCGCACGGTGCGTGCTCGTGATTTGTATCGGCGTATGATGCGCACATTGGCGCAAACAGGCAACGGCTGGATGACATTTAAAGATGCCTGCAACGCCAAATCCAATCAGACCGGTGTCGCGGGCAACGTGATTCACCTGTCGAACCTGTGCACCGAGATTTTGGAGGTCACCTCCCACAAAGAGACAGCTGTGTGCAATTTGGGCTCTATCAATTTGGGGCGACATGTGACCAACGGCAAATTTGATTTTGCAAAGTTGGGCAACACGGTGCGACTGGCGGTGCAGCAGCTCAACAAGGTGGTTGATCTCACCTACTATCCCATTGAGCAGGCAAAACAGTCTAACAGCCGTTGGCGCCCTGTGGGGCTAGGTGTTATGGGGCTGCAAGATCTATTTTTTCAGCTCAACATGCCTTTTGACGCCCCTGAGGCAAAGCAGCTAAGTGCCCAGATTGCCGAGGAGATTTACTACCACGCTCTTAGCACCTCTGCCGATTTGGCGCAGCAGCAGGGGCCACACGAAACATTTGCACAAACCAAGGCCGCTCAAGCCATTTTGCAGTTCGATCTATGGGGCTTTACCCCCAGCGACACGCAGCGTTGGCAAGCGTTGAAGCAGCGCATTCAGCAGGTGGGTCTGCGTAATTCGCTGCTGATTGCCATTGCGCCAACAGCAACCATTGCTTCGATTGCTGGCTGCTACGAATGCATTGAGCCGCAGCTATCTAACATCTTCAAGCGCGAGACACTATCGGGTGAATTTCTGCAGATTAACATGTACCTGGTACAAAAGCTCAAGGAGCTGGGGCTATGGACACAAGAGATTCGCGACCAGATTGTGCAGCATGAGGGTTCGATTCAGGCTATTTCGGCTATTCCCAAACAGCTGCGTCAGCTGTTTCGTACGGTATGGGAGTACTCGATGAAATCCCTGATCGATATGGCCGCTGCCCGTGGCCCGTTTGTTGATCAGAGCCAGTCGCTCAACCTATTTATGGAGAATCCAGACATTGCTAAGATGTCGTCGATGTACTTTTATGTGTGGCAACAAGCAAAGCTCAAAACCACATACTACCTACGCTCACGGCCAGCAACGTCGATTCGCAAAGCGACCGTTGGCAAAAAGGCGCAAACCCCGCAAGAAAAGCGCCAGGCCTGCTCATTAGAAAATCCGCAAACATGTGAGGCGTGTCAATAAACCAGCAAATCAAACAGGAGGGGAGGTCACATGCATACCAAAACAGAAGCAGCAACATCATCATCCCATATCAATGGCACGCCCGCACGAGAGGGTGCGCAAATTTTGCGTCCTGGTCTCGACCTGGTGCTACGACCCATGAAATACCCTGTGTTTTATGAGATGTACAAAGACGCTGTCAAAAATACCTGGTCGGTCGAGGAGGTCGACTTTTCAGGTGACATTGCCGATTTAGACAAGCTCAGTAGCGCAGAGCAGCATCTCATTAAGCGTCTGGTCGCTTTTTTTGCCACAGCAGACACCATTGTATTGCAAAACCAAGAGGAGAATATCTCCAGCCATGTACAGCCGCCTGAGGCTAAAATGTACATTGCCCGTCAGGAGTTTGAAGAGGCACTGCACATGGATTTTTACCTGACGTTGCTAGATACCTATGTTCCCGATTTGCAAGAGCGGGAGGAGGCTTTTGCTGCTGTGCACAGCATCCCCTCCATTAAGCTTAAGGCCGATTTTTGTCTGCGTTGGATGCAGTCTATTGAGCATATCAAACAGCTGCAAACCGCCGAGCATCGTCGCCTGTTTCTGCTCAATCTGATTTGTTATGCCAGCTGCATTGAGGGCCTATTCTTTTTTGCGGCGTTTGCTTATGTTTACTTTTTGCGCTCCAAAGGTTTGTTGCATGGCTTAGCTACCGGCACCAATTGGGTGTTTCGTGATGAAAGTTGCCACATTAACTTTGCCTGTGAAGTGATTCAAACATGCCGGCGCGAAGAGCCCAGCCTATTTGATGAGCAGCTCAACCAGCAGGTGCAGCAGATGATGCAAGATGCCATCGCCTGCGAACTGCAGTTTGGCGAAGATGTATTGAGCGTCAACGACCAATCACCCAGCGGCCGCATTGCCGGTTTTCCGCTTGCCGATCTCGAGCAGTATCTACAGTATGTTGCCGATCTCAACCTAGAAAAGATGGGTTTTGAGCCGCAATACCATGTCGATAACCCCTTCTCATTTATGCGTTTGCAAGATATGCAAGAGCTCACCAATTTCTTCGAGCGTCGCGTTTCTGCCTATCAAACCAGCGTCAGCGGTGATGTCTCGTTGAATGAGGATTTCTAACACCGGCCCTGTGGTATTTGCTGCTGGCAAGTTCTCCAACTGGGGCCATGCTTGTGCCAGCGTTGCCCGGTTGTGCAAGCTTCTTGGGCAGAAATTGGCAGCATGTTTGTGCGGCCATCTCTTTGACGCCAGAGGGGTAAAATGCTATTACTGCAACGAAGTGCCAAAACGTTGTAAAAAGTGGATTGCTCTGGCACAGAGCAAAGATGCGTATTGTTATTGAGGGGTGTGACTTGTGGCAAAGAGTGTGATGTTGACTGTGTTGCGTTTGGGTGGCCTGGCTGGCCTGTTTTGCTGTATTGCTGCCCAAGCAGCTTGGGCGCAAGATGCCAAACAGCTCCAGCAGCAGCAAGACAGGTTGCCTGAGTTGCCTGCCGCTGTAGACACAACGCAGGCAGATGGCAACGCTGCCACATCAGATGAGCTGCAGCGGGCTGTGCAGCAGGAGGTTGAGCGGCAGCTCAAACAGCGGCAACAAGTTCGCGCCGAGCAAGAATCTAATGAGGTGACGACCTGGCGTAAGCCAAAAGAGTCCCGCGTGAACTTTTTGCAAATGGGGGGATATTTTCGGTTTCGCAGCACATTTTCACACCGCTGTGACTTGGGGACATTTATTCCGCAGCAAGATGGCGAATTTGGTTATGGAACGTCGATGTGCCCACCGCCGTTGTCAGCTTATAGCACAGGAGCAGATGATGACTTAGATGCAAGCAAGCAGTCGCATGTGCTGTTTTCAACCGATATGCGCTTGCGGCTAGATCCAACGTTTCATGTGTCTGATTTTTTGCGTGTGCACCTAACAGTCGATGCGCCCGACAATTTGGTATTGGGTTCAACACCCAGCCGTTTGGCTTTTAACAACACACTGCAGTCAGGGTCAATGTCGTTTTTGAGCCACTCACAGGCTCCACCACTGGCAGGAATTAACAGCGAGTATGCCCCCATACAGCTCAAGCGTGTGTGGGCAGAGGCCTCTACGCCGGTTGGTGCATTGCGTTTTGGTCGCATGCCGATGCACTTTGGTTTGGGGCTGCTATACAACGCGGGCGAGGATATCAACAGCGACTTTTCAGACACCATTGATGGGCTGCTGTTTGCCACACGGTTGGGGCCGGTGCACATTGTACCCTCCTACTCCATTGCGTTTACCGGGCCTGCTGCTAGCATGCAGTCACCACAAGCTGCTGGACAACCGCTGGTATTTAACACTGCCGATGAGCAGGGGCCGCGCTACGATCTCGATCCTAAAGATAACGTGCATGTATTGTCGTTGACATTGGGCGGCATCACCGGTGACCCAGAGACATTTGATCCGCTGTCGTGGAGTGAAGCGCTGCTGCATTATGGCATGCTGTTGTCGTATCGCACCCAAAATCTCGATATTTATAACGGCACACGATTGGGCCAAGAGCCGATTGATTTGAGCAACCGCTTGCAAAATCGCAGAGGCCATGCTGGCTTTGGTTCGCTGTTTATGCGCAGTGAGTGGGGTAGCTGGCACATGGGTACCGAGATGGTTGGTGGTGTTGGTGTTATTAACAATACCTCGGGGTTGCAAGCAGACGAGACAACCGCATCACCAGGCTCCACAGACGAATCGCCGGGTTCCATGCGGCTGCTGTTGGGTGGTGCCGCTTTGGAATTTGACTATGGATTTTTGCGCAACCGCCTGCGCATTGGTCTAGACGGAGGTTGGGCCTCGGGCCGCTCCGATGGCGCTGGATTTACCAGCGTCTCTTCACAGGTGACATCGTTTTCGTTCAACCCAGCTTACCAGGTAGACCTCATGCTATTTAAGCGCGTATTGGGCAGCATGATGGGTGCCGGTTACCTCAAGCCGCACATCGGCTATTTTATCGATCGCTTTTTTGCGCGGCTAGATATCATCCCTTCGTTTGCCAATACCCCCTCTTCCACCCCCGGCAACAGCAACTTCTTAGGCTTGGAATTTGATGCCACGGTTGCCTTTCACAGCATCAACAATTTTCATGCACAGCTGCAATATGGTCTGCTGATTCCGTTTGCTGCCCTCAATCACCTCGCCAGCCTAGGCGACGAACGGCCGCAAATTTTTGAGCAGTATGGTCGTGCCAAACTGGCACATCTGCTACAGCTGATGTTAGGGATTTCGTTTTAGCGCGGTATATACAAGGCCAACGCTTGAGTTAGCAACGCTGCAGTTAGGAGCAAAAAACCTCACGCAGGCAAGAGGCCACTGCTACCTTTTACGGCAACACCATCGCCTGCCCAAATGTTGGAATGACAAAACGGGGTGGCTGCGGCATGTGGTTGTGGCTGATCACCACGAGATGAATGGGCGGTAGGTTGGCGAAAGCAATACGTGAGGTACTTTACCGGTTGGATTGACAAGGTAATCGCTGTTATGTGCTAGAGGCTTGTATCAACTCGGTGTGGACAACAGCAACCTGTTTGCCTCTAAACGCTAGCCCCAAAGCGATGATGGGTTTAACACCCCGTTTGGCCAGCTCGACATGATATTGTTTATCTTGAATCTGCTGCAACGCTTGTTGTGCGGTGTCGTTGAGCGATGCAGTGTCGCCTATGCAGGTTTTAAACTCCATCACAAAGCCAGGCAGGGTTTTGTCTTTGGGCTCAAGCGCCAAATCGTAACGGCCCAGGCCGCTTTCGCGTTGGGAATCGACAATGTAGCGGTCTTGCAGATGTTGCATCATGCCCAACACAAAGCCGTGGTAAAAGCGCTCGGGCTGCTCGCCGCCCTGGTCAAAATAACTCACGCTTTGTAGTACAAATCGGGCAAAGTAGTCGGCAAAATCCTGCACCTGTCCTTGCACCAAAGTATCAAGCAACTTAGCCCCGCTAATACCTCGAGCGGGCCCCGTTAGCCATTCGGTCACCAAACCGGTGTACAAACGCCGTACTTCGTCATTGGGAATGCACAATTGCAAGATTTTATTATCTGCATGAGGATTTTCACGAGCCTGCACAGCGGTAAGATAGCCGCTGGCCAACAGCAACCCCCAGAGATTTTTAGGGTCTCCTCTAATTTCACGCAGCGGCACATGCTCCTTCACAAATTGTGTTGTGGTGTGATGCGTTGCCTCTGATAGCAGCTCGTGCAGCCCCTCTTTGACCTCGGTATCGGCTTGCGTAAGCAGCTGGCGAATCAAGCTGTTGTCGCTGGTGTTGACCCAGTGTAGGCCTGGTTGGGCTGTTGGTTTGCCTAGATCGTTGATCACCGACCAGGGGTTGTAGATCATCAGCGGCTGATCCGCTCCAAAGCGATAGCCATCATAGGCTTGGCATACCAATTCAAGGCGGTCGGAGTGTCCTCTTTGTTGCAGCAGCTGTTTGACCTCCTGTTCGGTAAAGCCAAATCGCGATGCGTAGGGTTGATCGAGCACACCGTAAATACCGGGGTTGTTGAGCTCCGAGAAAATATCCTCTTTGGCAACACGCAAAATACCGGTGAGCACGGCGCG
>JBCCEX010000073.1:0-7271 GCA_039030035.1 Myxococcota bacterium | reverse complement strand
TTGCACAGCATATAGCTTCACGCAGTTATCTACCATGACGCCGCTATGGCCGGGGAGATGTTGCCTATTTACATATGACCAAATGACGTGATATCGTAAAAAAGTCATGACTTTCTTACGATTGCATCGAAATTGGTCAACATAAAACGCAGCTATGAAGCCATTTTGCAAAAAAATTTGCAAAAAGATCGGCAAATGATTTTTTTGACAGGGCCACGGCAAGTGGGCAAAACCACGCTGGCTTTGCAATTGGGTAACCACCGGCCCTTTACCCACCTCAATTGGGACAACAGTGCCCATCGCCGTTTGATTCTCTCAGGCCCTGAGGCTGTAGCACATCATGCCAAGCTAGAGCAGTTGCATTCTCAACTGCCGCTGCTGGCCTTTGATGAAATTCACAAGCACACCCGCTGGAAAGATTTTTTGAAAGGGTTTTTCGACACCTATGGTGACCGTTGTCGCATTGTGGTGACAGGAAGTGCCCAGCTGGGTACGCTTGCCAAAGGGGGCGATAGCCTCATGGGGCGTTATTTTTCTTATCGTGTTCATCCCCTGTCTCTTGGAGAGTTGGCTCGGGGAACCTTGCCTGACGATGATCTTCACAGCATGCATTTGCCTGGTTTGCCGCATATAGATGCTTCTTACATGGAAACCTTGCTGCAACACGGCGGGTTTCCTGAGCCTTTTGTCAAAAAGAACATTCGCTTTCGCAATCGATGGCAACAACTGCGTGACGAGCAGTTGTTTCGTGAAGACATCCGAGACCTCACACGTGTGCAAGAACTGGATCGCATGCAACTGTTTGCTCAACTGTTGCAGCAGCAAATAGGGCAGTTAACCAGCTTTTCGTCTCTAGCCGTGAAGGTGGGCGCATCTGTAGATACGTTGAGGCGTTGGGTAAATATATTGCAAGGGTTTTACCTTTTTTTTGCTCTGCAACCTTGGTCTGCCAACGTGGCTCGTTCTTTGATTAAGCAACCTAAGTACTACATGTGGGATTGGTCTTGTGTGCAGCCGCATGGGGCTCAATTGGAGAATTGCATAGCCTCTCACTTGCTCAAAACTGCGCATATTTATACCGATTTAGGTTTGGGAAAGCATAGTTTGCACTTTGTTCGGGATAAGCAAAAACGAGAAGTGGACTTTTTAATGTGCTCTCAGGGGAAACCTTGGTTTTTGGTAGAGGTTAAACACTCGTCACGAGCGCCATTATCTGCTTCATTGGCCTATTTTCAAAAGCAGCTAAATTGCCCACATGCGTTTCAGGTTGTGTTTGATTTGCCTTTTGTTGCGCAAGATTGCTTTGCCCAACATCGGCCCGTTATTGTGCCAGCTCAAAGCCTGCTGAGCCAACTGGTATGAAATTTCTGTTATCGAAACGCCTTGATTACTACACCGTGACGCCGCTATGGCCGGGGAGAGGTTGTCTGTTTACATGTGGCCGAATGACATAGCATCGTAAAAAAGTCATGACTTTTTTACGATGGTATCAAAATTGGTCAACTCTTGGTTGATATTTTCTTGTTCAGATGCCTTTACCCATTTCTTCTCTGAGAACATTGGCCTCACCACATTTTACAAAAGTTCGGCACACAGTTTTCCCTTGTTAACAACACAATAAACTTAAGAAATCCTCCTGAAATGTCTGTGGTTATTTTATATCGGAAATAATATCTTATTAGCAGTTGTTATAACAATAAGATTTAAAACAGAACATGTGCCCGATGAGAAAACCGACTCTTAAAATGCAGACGCTGAAAAATATTTACACCTTTGCAATCAATCGGCTCGACTTTAGCCAAATTCCACCGCCTTGTGACGACGAAACGCTGTATCGATATATCCCTTTTGCCGATTTGCGCATTGGTGTAGATGCGCACCATATTGGGGTGGTTGATCAGATACCTAAAGATGAGCATACATCTGTGGTCAACAGCGTTGCCCATACAGTTAGGTGGTTGAGCACAACGGGAATCGTGCGGCGTACAAAAAGCAGCACGCCTGCTATTGCTTCAGATGCCCAGGCCTACGAGCTGTGTGTAGATCCGTTGTGGTTGGGCAAAATTAGACATCTTACACCGCAGCTGCCGCCGCAGCCGCAAGAGCTCAAAGACAATTTTGATTTGGGAGCTTTGCTCACCAACCCCCCTTGGCTGCTGGCACTGCAGTGGGATGCTCCAACAAAACGCTACGTGATCGACACCTCGTTTTTGGCTGAGCACACATGCCATTCCCACCTGCTCAATCCGGCAAGCACAGTTTGGTTGACGCTCAATCGATCGCAAGACAGGCTGCGGTGTGAGCGCATACAGCTGCATGCTACGGGCGAAACTGTTGACGCTAGCAGCAGCGCGGCAAAACAGCGGCAGGCCAAACGCATTGTATTGTCGGGGCTGCTGCATCGCACCACTATTGTAGAGCATGCGGTATGGATTCACCTGATGTTTTCAAGTGCTATTGCCATTGCCACCCGCAACCATCTCAACAGTAGCCATCCGCTGCGCTGGCTGCTGCAGCCCTATATTTTTGGCACACTCAATGTCAAAGCCGCCGAGATGAGCCTAGTGGCACCAGGCGGGCCGTTTGAGAGCTTTTTTGCCTTTGGCAGCCGCGATATCAATCGCATGCTCGATCAGTGTGCGCACATGTTCTGTTTTGATAAATTTGACCCTAGCACAAACTGGGATAAAACAGATCGACTCACCGCAATATCGCCAGCAGCGGCAGATGGGCTGCAGATATTTCAAGCCTTGTTACGCCTTACGCATAGCTATATTGATGCGTTATACCCCAACGCTCAAGTTGCCTGCGGCGACGCAGCTTTGCTGGCCTGGCTGCACGAACTGCAGGTTTCGTCGGTGTTGGCCCACCGCATGGGGGCGTTGGAGGTCAACGTGCGCAACAACGACCTCTTTTTGCAGCAGCTCAAACAGCTGCTGGCGGTGATGCTGTTTACCGCCAGTGTGCGGCACGAAATCGCCGGTGCATCGCTGGTGCAGTATGCTATTCACGCCACCCAATGCCCATCGGTTGTTTTCAAAGACGACCCAGATAGACATGTGGGCATTGATCTGTACCAGCAGGCTCTTAACACCATGGCCATTACATCGCTGGTTACAACACCCATTACAACAGATTTTTCGTACATGGTGCGAACAGACACGCCGCAACAAAAATTGCTTGCGCAAGCGGTAGGCAACTTTGCTCACAACATGCGTAAGCTCGACAAAACCATGCGGCAGCAGCAGATTCCTTTGTACAAACGGCTACTACCAAGCCAAATTGGCAGTTGTGCCAACAACTAGGCTGCGACACAAAAGCGGCAAGCAGACACTACAGGGCGCATGGCTGCGTTGACCACACCCGCCTGGCAATGGAATACTAATTGTCTCATTGAGAAAAATGGTTGTATTGTGGCACATCAAGAGCGGTGGCATAGCCGCCTAACGTTTATTTTGGCGGCGGCTGGCTCAGCTGTAGGGCTAGGCAATATTTGGAAATTTCCCTACATCACCGGCATGAATGGCGGTGGTGCTTTTGTGCTGTTTTACCTGGCCTGCATCGCCTTTGTGGCGCTGCCGCTGCTGATGTGTGAAATGTACATTGGCGCGCAGGGGCAAGCGGGTGCTGTGCGGGCATTTGACAACATTCATCGCCCGCATACACCCTATCGCTGGCTGGGTGTGCTGGCGCTGGTAGCGGTGTTTTTGATTTTGTCGTTTTACAGCGTGATTGGCGGGCAGATTTTAGACTTTTTGCAAATGACCCTGCGTGGCCAGCTCACAGCGCTGGATCAAACCGCTATTATGCAGCTGAGTGAGCGGTTGCAGGCAAGCCCTACGCGGCAAATTGGGGGGCTGGCTGTTTTTATGCTGCTAAACGCATGTGTCATTGCTGGCGGCTTTAAAAACGGGCTGGAGCGGGCCAACAGCTGGCTGATGCCCGCTTTGGTGGCGGTGCTCACGCTGCTGTTTGTGCGGGTGCTGTTTTTGCCCGGCAGCACACAGGCGTTGGCGTTTTTGTTTCGGCCCAATACCGACCAATTTACATCTAGCGGTGTGCTCGACGCCATTGGCCACTCCTTTTTTACACTCAACGTAGCGGCAGCGGTGCACATTACCTACAGCAGCCATCTATCAAGCACGCAGTCGTTGGGCCGATCGGCGCTGATTGTTGCTGTGTTCGATACCATCATTGCCATGATGTTTGGGGTGGTGATCTTCGCTATCACCTTCTCTTTTGATGTGGCGCCCAACAGCGGGCCAACACTGCTGTTTCAGACTCTACCGCTGCTGTTTGCCCAAATACCCGGCGGCCAGATAATTGGCACGCTGTTTTTTGTGCTGGTGGCTTTTGCTGCGCTCACCTCATCGCTGGCCATGCTAGAGGCGCTGGTGTGCCACATGACCGAAACAAACCCCAACAGCCGCACACGGGTCAGCTTTGCCCTCGCTCTGGCAGCCTTTGTAGCGGGTATTGCTACCGCTTTGTCACCCAATGTGCTGGCCAGCTACACGCTGTGGGGCCACACACCTTTTGCCCTCATCGATCGGCTCACTGCCAACTTTTGCCTGCCGGCTGGTGGCATAGGCATGGCGCTGTTTGTGGGTTGGGTGGTTGGCCCCAAGGCGGTAGCTGTGCTGTTGGGAGCACGGTGGGCAGATGGGTGGCTGGCACCCTGCTTTTTGTGGACTATTCGCCTCATTGCCCCGGCTGCTGTTGCTGTGATTTGGCTGCAGGGGCTGTTTGCCTAAGCGGCCGCACCACCCCCAGCAGCGCACTGCGAGGTACCACCCCCAAATAGCGGCTATCAACAGAAAGCGCATGCTGCCCCAGCAAAAAGTAGCTGCCCGGCTGCAACCAATGGCAACTTTAATGAGCAACACCCCACGCGCCACATAGCCACGCTGCTGCAACCAACGCGCCTGCAGTGCCGATGGCTGCCAGGCCACCAGCTCACCCACTGCAATGGGCTGCCCATAGTCAACCCAATACCAGCCAACAGGCACACTAGGCGTGGCGTTGTATATGTATGCCACACGATTGCTGTGTAATACACAAAGCAGCGCCAACGCCAGCGCTGTGGCAACAATCCATCTGTATTGCAGTTGCTTGCGCATCTCATTGAGGTAAACAAATAGCAACCCACTGCTCATTTCCATTGGCCACAACAGCAACGAAACTGCTAACATAAACGCATGCAGCGGCACAATATCTCTTTGATTGGCCCGCCCGGCGTTGGCAAAAGCAGTGCCGGCCAGCACATTGCCCAGCAGCTCAACTGGCGCTTTATCGACACAGATGCTGTCATTGTGCAGCAGCAGGGCATGCCGGTGCACCACATTATCGACACACGAGGCAGATCCTATTTTCGGCAATGCGAACAGCAAGTTTGTCGCGACTTAGCCCAAGTTAAACAGTGCGTCATTGCCACAGGGGGTGGTTTTGCCCTATGCGCAGACAACCGCCACCTGCTGCACACCATTTCGCATGTTTACAGCCTGCATGCCAACGCCACAACACTAACGCAACGGCTGTCTGGCAGCACACAAATTCGACCCGGCCTACAGCAACACCCACCACAACCCTGCCTACAGCAGCGCATGCAACAGCTGCTGCTGCAGCGGCACAGCACCTACAGCAACAGCAGCTTTTTGCACATCAACACCCTGCACAAAAGCGCACTGCAAGTAGCCAAAGAGATTGTGCAGCGCCACCAAGCAGCCATTGCTTGCGCCACCACAGCCAACCACGCATCAGATCTACTAGTAGCTAGCGCCGGCTGCCCCCCCTACCCCTTGCACATACAAACCGGCGGCCTCAAACATGTAGGCCACTGGCTACGCTTTGTGCTAGGCCACACATGGCGCGTTGCCATCGTGGCCGACAAAACAGTATGGCAACACCACGGCAGCAGCATTGCCCACAGCCTGCAGCAGATCAACCAACCCTTCGATGTATGGCTTGTACCCGGCGGCGAACGCAGCAAAACCATGCGCACAGCCACACGCATGCTACACAACCTACTAGCCAACGGCTTTACGCGCGACAGCTGCATACTAGCACTAGGAGGCGGCTGCGTAAGCGATTTGGCCGGTTTTGTAGCAGCCACCTTCGCGCGCGGCATTGCCTGGTTGTCGCTGCCCAGCAGCTTGCTGGCCATGGTCGATGCCTGCATTGGCGGCAAAACAGCCGTCAACCTCCCACAAGCCAAAAACATGGTAGGCGCCTTCTACCCCCCCAAGGCGATTTTGCTAGACCCCCAGCTACTACAAACGCTCCCCCCAGCACACCTAAAATGCGGCGTTGCCGAAATCATCAAACATGCACTGCTAGCCGACACAACCCTGCTACACATGCTACAACAGCCCAACTGCTGCCTACACAACGAGCAGCTACTACAACGCGCCATTGCCGTAAAAGTAGCCCTAGTGCAGCAAGACCCCTTCGAGCAAGCAGAACGCATGCTGCTCAATTTAGGCCACACCTTTGGCCACGCACTAGAGTCAGCAACTAACTACAAACTGCTACACGGCAACGCCGTCGCACTAGGCCTACTAGCCGCCGCACATCTATCACACAATGTAGGCCTATGCAGCAGCAGCCTGCCAACCACCATCAAGCAGCTCCTCACCAAGTGGCAACTCCCCACGCAGCTCCCCCCCCAATGCTCACCACAAACCATTTGGCAGATCATGCAAACAGACAAAAAACGCCACAACGGCCAACTCAGATTTATTTTACTCAAACAACCAGGCAGCCCCTGCATTTACACACAGGTCCCCCCCCACAAAGTGCTACACGCCCTCAATCAACTTGCACCAGCCAGCCACAAGCCCACGCCACAGACACAAGCACACAACAAACCCACCTAAGGATGCTGCTCCCGAAAGCGATGCTCAACACGAAAACTTTTGACACAAGTTTGAGTCTCATCAAGCACCAAGCTAGCAGCCTCCGACTCCGCCTGCGTAAGAGGCGGCAGCTGCGGTGGACTTGGCTCATGCATCGTCTCACTACCACACGATGCTATACCAACAATCAACAACAACGCGCCAATCAGTTTTGTGCCCATCTCACTCCTCTTTTTTCTTGTCATATCTATATATAATAAATAAAAATAAAAATGCAAGTTTAATAGATTTTTAAAAAATCACATAAAAATCGCCTTTTTAATGCAAAATTTGTTAAAATGGCTTTTTTACAACCAAAAAATATCTCATGGAAAAACGAAAAAAAGATTCATGCTCTTTACACAAACATATTGATAA
>JBCCEX010000072.1:0-7300 GCA_039030035.1 Myxococcota bacterium | reverse complement strand
CTACTGCTGTGCAGAGAAACCGGCAATCTGTTTGCGGTTGCCGACTACAACAAGAACATCGCCTGCGCGCAAAACGGTTTCTTGTGCGGGAATGCCTTGCCACTGTTGCTGGCGGTGTAGGCCGATGACAACGAGTTGGTGGCGGGTTGGTAGCTGTAGATCTGCCAATGTTTTGCCGACACATGCTGTTGCTAACGGTATATTGGCTACCACCTGGCCGGTGGGCAAAATGGTCTCTTCAAGCACACTGTTGACCAGCAAAGAGCGGGCCAGCTCCTTACCGATCTGTTTTTCGGGGTAGATAACATGGTGGGCTCCCACATGTTTGAGAATGCGGCCATGTATTGGGGTGGAGCTGCGAGCAACTACTTTTTGTACAGCTAGGTCGCGCAGGGCGACACAGGCTAAAATGCTTGCCTCTAATTGCACTTCGCCAAAGGCTATTACAGCGGCGTTGGCTTTGCCAACCTGCATGGACTCTAAGGCGGCTGTTTGTGTTGCATCCATACAAACAGCTTGTCCGACGCTGTCTTTAATGAGCTCAACACGAGAGGGGTCTTTGTCGATGGCTAGCACATCGGATCCGGCTTCGTATAGGGTCATGGCTGTGTGGTAGCCAAACTGACCCAAGCCCATGACAACAAATAGTTTCATGTATACATCCTCATATGCATAACGGTTTGCAAAGGCAAATAATTTCTTTGGCGCCTGTTAGCCAACAGCAATTTGTGCGCTTGGGTATTGGTATGTTGGTTGTTTATTGCTTTGCCCGACAGCCAAAGCAGCGGTCAGTGGACCGATGCGGCCAATAAACATCAACAGCACAAGCAGCAGTCGACCAAAAGAGTCTAGCTGCGGCGTAATACCCATTGAGAGTCCTACTGTGCCACAAGCAGAGACAGTTTCAAACAAAATAGCGGGCAGCGCAAAAGGTTGTGTTGCTGTTAGCAAAATAAGGGCCAACATAACAAAACTGATGCCCATAAAAATAACTGCTAAGCTGCGGTTGACCAGCGTAGCAGATAGGCGACGACCAAACAGCTCCGGCTCTTTACGCCCGCGCAACAAGGCTCGAATAGCCAACAGGGCCACAGCAGCTGTTGTCACCTTAATCCCTCCTCCTGCTGATCCGGGTGCCGAACCAACAAACATCCATACACAGCAAAACAGCACAGCTGGCGTTGATAGGTGCTGCAGGTCAACACTAGAAAATCCGGCCGAGCGCATGGTAACAGCTTGAAAAACAGATGCCTGCCATTGCGATTCAGGCGATAGCGATGCCAATACACCGCCGTTTTCAAAAAGCCAAAAGATAGCTGTTGCCAGCAGATCCAAAAGTGACATGGCAATTAAAACCACTTTGGTTTGTGGGTGTAAACGCTGCCAGATAGACTGGGGTCGAATCATTTGCCATGTATCTGGCCTGATGAGATCAGCAATCACAAAAAAACCGATACTGCCAATACGAATCAACACAGCAAACACACCACACACCCACGGATCGTTTACCCAACCCTGCAGCGAGTCGTCCCACAAGCAGACACCGATGTTGCAAAAGGCAGATACAGCATGAAACAGCGACCACCAGATGCACTCTTGCAACGTTGCAAATTGGTCTGACCACAATACAAATAGCGCCAGCGCACCAATGCTCTCACAAATGAATGTGACTGTAACAACTGCTAATACAAGCTGCTTAAGCCCTTGAGCTGTTGTGACATCGAGAATCTCTTCGAGCCTTGCCTGCTGTCGCATGGGCAGGTGCCCTCCAACCAACACAGCAAAAGCGGTAGAAAGTACCATAATACCCAAGCCTCCAGCTTGCGCTGCACATAGAATCACAACATGGCCAAATTGACTATAGTGCTGCTTGACAGAAACAGTCATTAAGCCAGTAGTAGAGACCACCGATGTCATGGTAAACAGGGCATCAAGCCAAGAGGCGCCTTGCCCGTTTGTAGTAGACAGGGGCAGCATCAGCAATCCTGTGCCCACAGCAATCAGCGCAATAAAACTAAATGCAAGGGTCTGGCTAGGGTTAAGATGAACACGCTGTGTCAGACGATGCAGGATTGGTTTATTGTTTAGAGCAGACTGCTCAGAAGAAAACAGAGACCAAGCCACTACTGTTGCGCCGCAATTTCTCGAAAACGTTCACGCGCGCGGTCTGACAGCTGAAGAGCCAGTTTGCCACCCCCCACATCGTACGTCTCCACCCAATTTTCAACCAAAAGACGATCTAGTATGGTTCGTCGGGCTGAAGCTGTCTCACCTAAATACTCTGAGTTCCAGTAATTCAAAAAATAGCCCAAGCCCACATAGCCATTACCCGCTGCAAATTTCTGTGTAGCTCGTGTTAATTCAGATAAAAAGGCATCCAGTTCGTGGTCTCCAGTAAAATGAGTCATGGCAATAGGGGGGGAGTGCTGCATAAGATTACCAGGGGTTTTTTTTATGAAATAATATCTGCATGGAACAGTTGACATTTTAGATAAATTAATGCGTCCAAATGCTGCCGATTTTACCTGCTTATGAACTGTTTCATCCGCCCAGTGGGTGACGTATGCCTGTTTGCCCATAAACTTTAATGTTTCAAGAACAGGCACATAACTTTTTTCGTGAGACAATAAAACAGCTGCATCGTAGACATTTTTGGCGGCCAAATGTATGACATTAGAGGCTATCATAATCTCCATTCTCTTGTTTTCTAATAAATAGTAAAAGCCGCCACACTCATCGCATGTAACAGCATCATCTCTCGGAGGCAACTGGTAGATAAAAGCACCTGAATGCATCTTGAGCAGGCTGATGAATTGCTCAAGCTCTGCATCTAGTGGTGTGCAGCTGCTGTCTGATTGCTGTTGCACATAGCAGTGGATCCCTACCGAAGAACCGCCACCGATCCAATTTGTCAACCATTTTATCAGTAGTGAAACATCAAACTCACAATCGGGAAGATGCTCTTTCCAGCCCAAATAAAAACTTTTAGCATCTAAAAACAGTGCCAGTCGAAGTGAGTGCAAATATCTTTTCATAATATCTTTCCTTGTATTTTAGCTTTTAAGAAGGATTGTAGGTATGTATAAAAGCGATCCGACGCAATTTTGCAAGTTCTCTTTGCACCATTGTATCCACCTCTTTTTGTGTGTCGCCTACTTGCCATTCCATGCTTGCTGTAATGGGGCATCGCTCCTCAACCAAGATTACATGCCAACTGCCGTTGGAGTACACGGGGCCAACCACCTTGCCTGCTGCAGCCTCAGAGACAGCCTCTTTGAACTCCTTGAGTAGCAGTGCTGGATTCACCTTTTGTGAACTGGTCAACAAAGCGTGTGGCTGTTGTGAGCAAAACTGTTCGGCCAGCTGCTGAAAGCGCTCTATTTTAGCGTTAGGCTCCTGCAGTGCATTGACTTTGTCCACAACATTTTGCGCCTGATCTTGTGAACGCTTCAAACTCTCTTGGTTGTTTTGCGTTGGAATGCGTAGCGAGCGCAAACGCAAAGCCCCCTGCAGCTGCTGATCAGAAACACGGCCCTGGCTCGAAACATACTGGGCATAACGAGCCCGAATCATCTGATGTTTGACCCAATTACGATGCTGTTGAGGGGTAAATCCCTTCATTTGCAACAAAGCTTCTATAAATTTCTCAGGGCTTAAGCCGCTTTGTTGCTGCATGCGATCGATCGTAAGCTGAACAATTTGCTGTGTGACCTGTTGGCCGTAAATGCTTAAAGCACCTTGCATCAATACCTCATCGATCCAATCGTTGCGCGCTTTTTGCCATGTTGTGTTGGTCAAACGAGCACGTTCGCGTAGCTGTTCCCACAAAATAACTTCAACCTCGCTGTCTGGTGAGAACTGTACTCTTGCTGCAATAAAATCAAGCAGTTGACCGCGTTGTGTCGAGGGGGTCGTGGCAGCAAAGCCTGGTGTAATAGGAACCTCTTTGATGGTATCTGAGCTATTTTTGATCGAACCCGCGTTAGAGTTTGCAGTTGAGGTTGTTGTAGCACAGCCGCCTCCTTGTAGTAGCGCTGCGATCATGATGAAAAACGATCTTTTTCTCATCTTTGATAATCCCATTTTAGGCAACATACCTAATCATTATGCTCTCTTTGTAAAGAATTGCCTCCCTTGCCTTTTTGAAACCCCCCTAAAAATGTTATACACAAAAAAATCTGCTGCTGCCAACTGAAAACAAAAAGCCTTGGTCTGTTTATTCCCGCCGCAGCAAAAAAAGAGATATCATTTTTCTATGATGTCGTCTCTTTTGCCGTCTCGATTCTGCACAACCCTATGAAAAGCGCCGCCACAATTCTCATGATCACGACAGGGCTGATCTGTGTAACAAGCGGTTGCGCTGCATGGTCGCATCAACGTGTTGCACCGGGTTCGCGCCATGTTGTTGCCGCTGGCGACACACTTTGGAGTATTGCCCGTCGTTATCATATTCCCATTGCTGAACTAATAGAAGCCAACAATGTCTCTGCGCAAGAAAAATTACCAGTTGGGCGTGTATTGTATGTACCACAAACTCAGCATGAGAATATTTTTTTGGGATATAAAGGGCCTCGACAAAAACCGCCTCCTGCAGGATCTCCTGTTAAAAAGAAGAGATCGAAGAGGCGGCGTGTTACAAAACGAATTGCCAAAAGCAGTCGCAAAACCGCCTCTAGCAAACCAAAATCGACAACCAAAAAAAGCAGCGGCAAGCGCTCTCGGAATAAGCGTGTTGTTGCCAAGGCAAAAACGAGAAAGCGGCCATCTACCATTGCTTCCACAACACACACTGCTAAAAAAAGCAAACAGACAAAGTGGCAGCCACAGTGGCCGGTTGCCAAAGCGACAATTCTCAAACGTTTTGATTCCGATTATGGTGGTGTTGCACTAGCTGCTTCGCTAGGTAGTCGCGTGGTGGCTGCAGATGCTGGTGAGGTAATGTACGCCGGTGACATGGGCAATCGCTATGGTAAAATTGTTATTCTCAAACACCCACCACGACAAGATCCAGCCCGCTTTATTACTATTTACGCACATTTGCAGCAGATCAACGTGGCCAAACAAAAGGTTGCTGCTACAAAGCAGCCCACCGTTGTCACAAAAGGGCAAGCGATTGGCACTGTAGGCAGGTCTGGCGGTGTGGCGACTCCTCGCCTCTATTTTCAGATCCGCAAAAGGCGCTCTCCGGTCAATCCGTTGCACTATTTAAATCCCATCGGTAAGTAGGATGCGGCAATTTGTTGTATGCATGTGTGCGGTGTTAATCTTGATGATGTGAAGAGGCCTGTATGAACATGCGATTTCTGCCCATTGGCATTCATGCGTTTAACGACATCATTCAAGGCGATTTTGTATATGTAGACAAGACGCGCCATATTTACGACCTGGTGCGTCCTGCCAAAGGGATGTACTTTTTGGCTCGTCCCAGACGCTTTGGTAAATCGTTGCTCATCTCAACCCTGTCGCATCTGTTTCAAGGCCGTCGTGAGCTATTCGAAAATCTATGGATTGAGCGCGAAACCAACTGGGATTGGTCGTGCAAGTATCCCATTATTCACCTGGATATGCTGCGGATATCCAGCGCCAATCCGCAGCAATTACAGCTCAGCTTACATCACCGCCTTAGCCACATCGCGCAGAAATATGGTTTACAAGTTCCCAACAATCTGCCGCTGCCCGATCGATTAGACACATTAATCGGCCAGCTAGCACAGCAAGGCCCGCCCGTTGTGCTCGTAGATGAATACGACAGACCCTTGGTAAATCACCTGGGTGGCAAAACCGATCAACAGCTAGCCAAAAACCTTGAAATTGCTGAAGCCAATCGCGATGTACTAAGTGACTTTTATGCCGTGCTAAAGGGTCAAAGCGGCAAACTACGTTTTTTGCTGGTCACGGGGGTTAGTAAGTTTGCCCATGTGTCGATTTTTTCGAGCCTCAGTAACCTGGACGATATCTCATACAGCAGAGATTGCGCAACACTGTGCGGCTATACCCAACAAGAGCTGCAGGAGAATTTTGCCCCACACATTGATGCTTTGGTTCAGCAACAGCAGCAGGATCGCACAACAGTACTCAATAGGGTGCGTACCTGGTACGACGGCTACCGTTTTGCTGCCGATGCACAGCCGGTTTACAACCCCTTTTCCACCCTGCTGCTGCTCAAGCATCGCGAGTTTGATGACTACTGGTTTGCCACCGGCACACCAACGTTTCTTACACGCCTCATGGAACGCAACAAAGATATTCAACCCGAAAATCTGGCCCATGCATCGGTATCGCGATCGGCTTTTCAAAGCTACAAGCTGAGCGAATTGAACTCCTGTTTGCTACCTCTCATGGTACAAACAGGCTATCTCACCCTAACAGGATACGATCGCGCCACGCGCCGTTACACAGTTGATTACCCCAACCAAGAGGTGCGAACAGCCCTATTAGAAAGCCTCATAGAGCGCTATAGCCATCTGCCGCAAGGCAAGGCGGTCACAAATCTGCAACAGCTTATCGATGCGTTGGAGCAAAATGACCTCGAGGCCTTTTTTGTGAGTCTACGCAGCATTTTAGCCGACATTCCCTACCGCCTCCACATTCCGCTAGAGCGCTATTACCAAACGGTGTTTTATCTCATTCATCAGCTATTGGGCTATCAGGTGCACACGGAGGTGCAAACCAATATTGGCCGCGTTGATGCCGTAATTGACCTAGCACAGCACACCTACGTGTTTGAGTTTAAATTGCACCCAGGCCGCGTAACCCCAAGTAGCAAAATGCAAAACCAGGATACGCAAGATGAACTCACCGATCCGGTAGCACAGCAAGAGCGCGCAAGGGCGTTGCTGCAGCAACACAAAAGCTTAGCCAACAAGGCGCTGCAGCAGATCAAAGAGAAGCACTACGCCGACAAATATCTAGGCAAAAGCAAACCGGTCACATTGGTAGGTGCAGTATTTACCGTCAACACCATGCAAGGCGAGCCGGTACGACAGGTAACCGCTTGGGTTAAAGAGAAGCTGCCTATTTGAATTGCTATTATCCTGTTTTGCGTTTGAGTTTGGCTTTGAGTTGCGCAATACGCTTTGGAGATAGGTGCGTGATCTCTATGACATCTTCGGTTGTTATACCCTTATTTAACATGCCCACGGCGGCTGTTTCTAGCCCTTTTTGCATCCCAACTTTTTCGCCTTTCTGCATCCCTGCTTTTTCGCCTTTCTGCATCCCAACTTTTTCGCCTTTCTGCATCCCTGCTTTTTCGCCTTTCTGCATCCCAACTTTTTCGCTTTCTTGCCTCAAAACTTGTGCT
>JBCCEX010000071.1:0-7330 GCA_039030035.1 Myxococcota bacterium | reverse complement strand
GGTATAGTTCATATGAAGTCCCATGCTGTCCTTGACTTTGTCCATAGCACTCCTAAAACCTTCATCACAATTGATTTCCTGAATCATGTACCCAGCATGGTCGCAGAATCGTATCTGCACATATTTTTTTGTTGGTTTAGGTAAATTTGGCCGGCATGTCTTGTCATGAATGGCAATCGACTCAAGCGACTGTGTTGCATCTGTTTTGCCATGATGAGACCGATGCTAGCAACGCGTGGTACTGCGATCAAGAGCGAATAAAAGAAGAGATACAAAATATTTTTGTCATTGTTTTTCGGTGTATGAATTGATAGAATTTGAGCAGCACGTAGGTCGACGGGCTCACGTGTTAGTACTTCTTCTCAATGTGCATAGGGCGATAAGTAGTAGGCAAGCATGCAAATAAAAGCGTGAGCACGCACACGATCTTGTGTCCAGTTCGGTGACATAATCGAAATTTTCATCTTTATGGATGTAAGTTTGGCACACCCATCATCGATTCAATTGCCCGATGCACTCTCCCTAGCTTGAGCTTAGACACTACACACCCAAGCGGCGATGCCAAACAATTTGCGCAACACCTGCCAAACGTGTTGTGACAATAGGCGGGCAGTCAGAAGAGTGGGTTGCCACAACGTAGTGATTGCCTGCTTTTTGCAGTTTGCCAACTTGCCAAGGAGCTTTGGTTTTGGGCTTAATTAAACAGGTTTGATCCACCATGGTATCTATGTTTTCTTCAACCACTTCGTAGCCGCCTACACGATCGGTTTCAGCAAAATCTGGCTGCATGTTTGCATCTGCTACCGTGAGTACAACAGCCTTGATACCGCGGCGAGCACTTAGAGAGGTAAACAGCTGTACCTCTCGATCGACCTGATCGCTAACCGATAGCTGCGTGGGGCTATTGTTGGCGGTCGGTTTGCCTAACATGGGCGGATCTCCTACACCATGCAGCAGCCACTCTTTTGAACAGGAGATACCCTCTTGCTGCAGGGCATCGACAAAACGCTGCAACTGACGTAACGACGGCGAATTTTCTCCCAGCTCCCACATTTGAATGGTTTGAATAATAAAGCCATGCTTGGCACAAAACGCCGCTCGTGTTGCATACAGTGTTAGGCTACGAGCAATGCGCAAACGAACTCCCCGCTCTCGCTCCGACTGGGTCGGCTGCTTGCGTGTTGTTATCATTAAATTTTTTCCCTCGCCACTATTATCCACTTCTGTACGGGACATCTCACCATCATACGCACATAGGTAGCAGAAGCAAGGGTTTGCCAGTGGTCGGTCAAAAAATTCAATTGTGTAATAGACGAAATAAGCGTTTACTTATTTTAGCAAACTCCTGCGCAAACTGCCCTGCCCGCCGGTGATGCACAAAACCGGCCAATACCACTTCATAATCACCATCATACAGCGGTTTAGCACGCACATACAACCGGCGATCCTGCATGCCAAACGCAATACATAACCCAACAAACAGCAATACAAATCCAGCAAACACAACAGGCACCAAGGTGGTTTTGCTCACACTAATACCGGTAGCGTATTGCGGCTGACTACCATGAAACACCACATGCCAATCGGCTGCACGATGCTGCTGATCAAAATCGGGATAGTCACGAAAAACAGTGAATTCAGTTTTGTTCTTCGTTTTATTTGCTGTGCCCTTTTGATTCTCTCCTTTCTCTTGCTGCACATGCCGCAGCTGCAGCGCCTCTCCAAATCCTTCGGCGTTGTCAATGACCTGCAGCGGCACCAGTGCTGACCCATCATGCAATCGTAACGGCTGCCCAACAACACCTTCATGCTCTATGTTTTGCAACGCGGGTTGTGACACCGATTGCCTGTTTGGGTTATTGTGGTACACAACAGACAGTCGCACCCGATCACCGTTGGGTAGGCGTTGATACGATGCCTGATAGAGGGTGTAGCCACGATAATGCAGCGGTTCACCCACACGCACGGTCTGCTGCAGCTCATGGGTATTGTTACCATCGGCACTCCATAGCACCAAGTCCGAAGCAAATTCACGCGGCGAACCATTGGCAAATGTATGTAGATAAAAATGGTCACAGCGCACCCAAAATCCTAGATCGTGCCCATACACCACACCGGCTGGACCACGCGCTTGCAGCATACGCACGGGTTGTTCAGGTCGCAGCAGCAACATACCGTCGACCCCACACGATGACTGCAGCACCGAGGCAAAAAGAATCAGCAGCAGCGCGGCATGAATCACATAGACACCAAGGCGAGCAAAGCGGTGTTTGTGCATAAAGCCATCAATGGTGTCGCCATGTATTTCGCATGACATCTTTGGCAGCACAGACTGTACCCGTTTGATCATCTGCGCTGGGGGCAACGATACCCGATGCACACACTTGTAAGTAGTTGTCTGCAACAGCGAATCCGACAGCCGTTTGGGGGTACGCGCAATGGCGATCCAAATGGGCGGCAGCCGCTGCATAGAGCAGGCTGTTAGGTTGATAGCCAACAGCAGCACAAGCGCCCCAAACCACCACGAGTGAAAGGCGTCGCCCAGCTCAAAAAGAAACAGCAGCTGCAGCACAATGGGCCGCCCCTGCAGCGCATCGACCTGCTGTCGCCAGCTGAGCGTCTGATCCCAAAACATGCCGGCAATGCAGCCAACAAGCAGCAGGGCCAAAATCCATACGGTTAAACGCAACGAACAAAACAGGCGCCACGATGCGGTATAGATATCTTCACCACGCCTCATCTTCCTTTTTGCCTGCTGTTAAAAGGGAGCTCCAATGCCAAAGCCAAAGTGCATTGCCCCATCACCATCGCGCTTGCCTGGCGTACCCACAGGACGGCGCGGCACCGGAAAACCAAACTCAAAACGCAGCAATCCAAAGGGTGTTTTCCAACGAATGCCAAAGCCGGCTGAGCCAAACAGCCCCAAAAAGAGATCCCGTGCTGGATCAAACGAGGTGTTGCGAAAAGCGGGCAGTGACGATTGACCAAGATAAAAGAAGTTTTCGCCCGGCCCATATACATTGCCAAAATCAAAGAAGGTGACAAAGCGCAGGCCAATGAGCTTAATCACAGGAAATTCAAGCTCCAGATTACCCAACAGCTGTTTGGTGCCACCGGTAGAAAAATCGCGCAGCGGTTCGTCGGGCGACAAAGCAAATACCTGCTGTACAGGGCCAATGCTGCGGTGAGGGTATCCCCGTAGCGAATTGGTACCACCCAGCGCATAGTTGTTAAACAGCAGCGGGCCATTTAAAGGGGTAAGAATGCCCATTTGCAAATTGAAGCGCAGTGTCCAGCCTTTCCATAAAAACCAATCATCAAAATCGTAATAAACCCGCGTGGTGATGCTGTTGCGCACAAAGCGGCTGGATGTTGCTGGTATATTGACCGCATCGGGATCGGTAGAGGATGGCAAGCTATTTTCGAGCTTTGCAAACGCCATACCACCCAGCTCACCAAAAGCATACTCACTTTGAAACTGCAGCAGATAACCGCGGGTGGGCTCGAGGCGATTGTTGCGCTGATCCAGCTGCAAAATCGGTGTGATCGATGTGGTGTACTGCGGTTGATGCAAACGCAGATCGTACAGGCGCGCATACTGCTGCTGCTGTTGCGTGTGTACACGTTCGAGGCGATAACGCAGCAAAAACTCCAGATTTTCCCAATCGGGTATGTAGTCACGTGCTGTGCCAATAGCATCTTGAAACCAGCGATGTGACACCGGGGCAAAAAAGGCTCCAATGGGGTAGCCCGAGGTGATCGATCCACCCGATGCAACGCGGGAAAATCCCTGCAGCAGTGTATAGCTGTGGTAGCCAGATAGCGATAACGAGACCGGATATAGACCAATGAGCCCCACATAAGGTTCGGTAAAGCTGGTGTGAAATGTTTGCCTTCTCTTAGAGATGCTCAGGTTGGCATTGAGCGATTGACCGCGACCTAAGAAGTTGGCAAATCCAACCGATCCGTTAAAAATAAAGCCTTCGCCACCAGTGCCCCACGAGCCACCTACCTGTGCTTGCGTGGTGTTTTTTTCTTCGACCTCAAACTCTAAAATCATCTTGTCGCGGGCGCTTCCCGGTTTTTTGGACAAGCGCACCTCTTTAAAGTAGCCCAACTGCTTGAGGCGACGCTGGCTAATGCGCAGCATGCTTTCGGAGTATAACTCCCCTTCATACACACGGATTTCACGACGAATAACCTGATCGGCTGTTTTGTCGTTGCCTTTAATATCGATGCGCTCAATGACAACACGCGGTCCTGCATCGACCAACAGTGAAAGATCGGCATGGCGTGTCTGCTCGTTGATATTCATTTGTGGTTCAACATTGACATAGGCATACCCCTCATTGCGATAGCGATCGGCAATGCGCTGCACATCTTGCACCATGCGCGGACGATTAAACACATCGCCCTTTTTGAGCGAAATAAATCGCAGCAGCTTCGGTTTGGCAAAGGCCACCTCATCGCGATCAAGCGCCTGTTTGGCTTGCTGTTTGCTGGGCACAATAAAGTCGCCCTGAATGTCTAAATCGCCTAAAAAGTACTGCTGCCCCTCTTGCAAACCAATGTTGATGTGCAGTCGGCTCTGATCAGCATTTAGAGAAACCCGCGGCCTACCGACCTGAATTTTGAGATAGCCTTGCGACTGATACAGCTGCTGCAGCCTCAGCAAATCTTCTTGCAGCGCCTCGGGCACATACCTACCCCAACCGGTCATAAAGCCAAACGGGTGATTTTGCTGGGTCAACATCACCTGATGCAGCCGATCTGCTTTTAGCTGCTTGTTGCCAAAAAAATCGATCGACGCAATACGCACCGGTTCGCTTTCGCTGATATGAAACAGCACATCGACCACCGGGCAGGTTTCACCGCTGTTGTTAAACTGCTTAGGCACCAAACGTGAAGTGACCCGAGTGAGAAAAAAGCCTTTGTTTCGATACAGCTTTTGAATCGCCTCTCGGCTTGCAGCCAATTGGCTATCTTGTACGGCAGCATAACGCTGCAGGGTGATCACCTCTTTGAGATCTTTTTGCTTAACACGTGTGCTGCCCTCAAAACGAATATCTGCAACACTTGGGCGTTCGCGCACCTCATACTGCAGCTTGACACTTTGCAAGGGGCCAGCAAAGCGACGCACGAAAACATTATCAAACAGCCCCAGCTCATCAATACTGCGAATGTCTTGCTCAATAACCTTTGGATCAAAGGGCTGTCCGGCAACAGTTTTGAGTTGAGCCACAATGGCATCTGGCCCAACACGACAGGTGCCGCACACAACTATCTCGGACACATGCCCAGCTTGTGCTTGTTGTACGCGGGCAACTTGTGTGCAAGATATTGGTATAGATGGTTGTGCCAAAGTGGCAGGAGCAAAAGCGGCAAACAGCAAAACAGCAATGGATAAAACAGGCAAACGCATCAATAAACACATCTGTTTCAACCAGCACAACTCCACTTACAACGGTACCCACATCGTCGCACAGCCACAGCCGCGTGGCAACAAACATCGGCAAAATCGAAACGACCTGCTTGGCATCATTGCTGTTTGTATGGTTGTATGCAATGGCTGCATGCGCCATTCGGGCAGCATGCGACTAGTCACTCAAAATCATGCAGCAGCACAAGTGCCGTCGCAACAAAAACCGTTGGCACCAAAGAGACAACCAGCAGCACAACAGAAGCTACAGCAGCTTAACAATCCAAAGGCACAACAACGGCTAGCCAAGGCAGCTGCTAAAACTGTTGGCAAAAAACAGCTCCGTGTAGGCAAAAAGCGATATCGAGCCGACTGCTGTGCAACAGTACGAGCTATCTATGCAAAGGCCGGTATTGCTTTAGGCGGTCAACCCCTATTTCACGGAGAAAACGGCGTCAGCATACTGTATCGGTATGTACAGCAGCACGGCGTTGTGCATCAACAAACCCCCTTGCCAGGTGATCTGGTGTTTTTTAACGCCACCTATGATCGATCGGGAACAGGACGCTTTGACGATCCCCTGACACATGTGGGAATTGTAGAAAAGGTGCTGCAAAACAGAACAGTTGTATTTGTGCACCGTATCAATCGATGTATTGTGCGATCACGCATGAACCTGCAAAACCCCCGTTTGCGACGCGATCCACAAACAGGAGTGATGCTCAATCACGTATTACGTCGTGATAGCCGTGCAGGTGAAAGTGCGACCACCGGTCAACTATTTGCCGGTTTTGGTCGCGTAAAGGCCTAGATATTGGCCGAGAGTGTGAAGGCGACAATTAAGCCAAACAGCACCAATGATTCAATCATAGCCAAACCCAAAATCATCGGCACAAAAATTTTACCCGATGCCTCTGGATTTCGCGCAATACCTTCTAAAGCTGCGGCGGCGGTACGCCCCTGCGCCAGCGCACCGGCAAGTGCTGGCAAACCAATTGCCAAAGCGGTTGCCAAAGCATACCAACCCTTCATGCCAGTAGCCCCCTGCTGTGCTGCCTCAGCAAATGCCGGCATACTCAACAAAACCAGCATACATGCGCTCATCATGTTTTTCATCTGTTTGTTCATTTTCTCTTTCTCTCCTTTTTGCTGTTGTTTTTTACTCTATCTTCCATCTTAAGCATGCTCTAGCGGTTGCGTGTGCAGCGAAATGTACACACATGTGAGCAGGCAAAACACAAACGTTTGTATAATAGAAATCAATAGCCCCGTGGCAAAAAACGGCAGGGGCAACAAAATGGGTAGAAAACCCAAAAAAGTTAACAAAACCTTGTGATCCCCGATCATATTTCCTGCTAAACGCACTGCCAACGAGAATGGTCGCACAATAATTCCAACCAACTCCACCGGAAAAAAGAGTGGTGATAGAAACCAACCCCACCATGCACCAAGAGGGTTAGCCAAGTGTGTCACATGGCCCATGCCATGCACACGAAAACCCTGATAGTTAAAGTAGACAAATACGGCCAAACCACAGGCTAAGGTGGTATTGAGGCTATCAGTTGGTGGCAAAAAACCTGGTACTAAGCCCAATAAATTGGAGAAGAGAATATAGAGGCCCAAAGTGGCCACAAAAGGAACATGACGACGATAATCGGGGCCAATAATATCGCGCATAACCCCAGATAGATTTTCAACAAACAGCTCAAAAAAGGTCAACACCGTCAAGCGCTGCGACGGCACCAAAACCTGGCTTTTATGACGCAATTGCCATCGCGCAACTCCAGAAAGAACAAATAAAAAAAGCACAACGCAAGCGCTTGCTACCAAGTGGTGAATGGTGTTGATTTCCGCATTTGGAGGCAGTAGCTTTTTGTCAAATACAACCGTGAAGTTCAACAAATCTTGTAG
>JBCCEX010000070.1:0-7353 GCA_039030035.1 Myxococcota bacterium | reverse complement strand
GTATTAACCTACCTGAATTTTTGGACACCACTTGTGCTTGTTCCGTTGCTCGCGGCTGCATTCGGCTTCCTGGCTAGTTCGAGAACATTTTTAACCGCGTCGGTCTGTACTGTCTTAAGCGTATTGGCTTGGGAAAAATGGGTGACCCCTATTACGGAGTTAGAAAGTCTTGTACCAGCCCTTCTATTTAACGCCATTGTCTTTTTCACGGCTCGCCTGTTTGACCCCGCAGACATTCGTGTGCGCAAAGAAGCTACTGGTGAAATCACGGTGGAGGCTAAAGCAGACCCTGCCGCCATGACACTGGGTGGCATCGCACGAGCTGATCAAGCATGGCGATACGCCCTGTTTGCCGGTTTCACGCTGTTTAATTATTTGATTCCCTGCTTCTTTTTCACCGCCAAAGAGTTTGGCGAACAAGACAGTTTTGGTCTGAGTGTGCGGTTAGCCGCCTGCCTGCTGTGCTACATGATTCCCTTTGAAGAGAAACTGCCTGCGGCATGGCGCGACCACATGGGTGCTTACTGGCGTATTGCTTTGACGTTTTGCCTGCCGTTTGCCAGTACATTGTTGCTGTTGCATACGAACGGAAGCGCTTTGTGGTTGTGCAATACGCTGATGGCGGTATTTATTTTGGGTTTGCTGCTGCCGTGGCGAGACTACGTGGGTGTATTTGCCATTGGTACGTTTCTTGCAGTGGTCGGCTATGGAATGTTCAGCGGGCTTGCTGGGCTGTGGCAAGCCATGGTCGATGTGCCGCTGTGGTTTTGGCCGTTGCTGTCGGGTGCGGCCACAGCATGCACTTTGGGTTTGCGTACCCAGCAAGAGCTCATCGCTGTACGGCTGCAGACCATTCAAGAGACGTTTGGCTCAGGGATTCATCAAGCCATTACGCCGGCTACAGATGTGAACAATAAGGCCAGCGGTGTTAAACACTTTTTTCCCGCTCTGTTTGCAGGATACCAGTTGGCTCGCAAGGCCCGGCTCAAAGTGCAGCGGTTAGACAAAGACGATATTGAAGACCTGCGCAACTTACCAGAAGGGTTGGGTCACTCTGCCACTTCTATTTTGTCGCTGTTGCGTGTGATGTTGGGTAACATTCGCGGCAAGCCTGCCGCGTTGCAGCTCACATTGTGCCGTGCCAGCGACTGTGTTCGCGATGCGTTGAAGGTATTTCCTTTTGACAAGATAGAAGAGCGTGATCGCGTCCACGTTCAAGTCAAGCAAGATTTTTGGATGCGTGCAGATCCGTTCGCGCTGCAGCAGGTGTTGCACAATCTGATTGCCAATGCCATGCACTTTGTGCGACTCAATCCCAATAGCCGCATTGTCATTTGCATCACCTGCGAAGGGGAGTGGGGGGTGATTACGGTTGAAGACAACGCGGCGGGGATGACTCACGAGCAGGCGCAACGATCATTTCATCGGTTTCACAGCGAACGTGTTGGCGGCACAGGGTTGGGGCTCCCCTACTGCAAAGAGACCATCGCTGCCATGGGCGGTTTTATGCGCCTGCAGGCCAAGCCAGGTGAGTACGTGAAGGTGAGCGTATTGTTAAAACAGCAGCAACCTCCTAAGCAGGGAGCTACTCCCCATTCAGATGATGAAGAGTGTGTTAGCGTGCGGCAGCAAAAGTTGATGCAGCGCATCGATCGGCGCAATGCAGAGCTTGAAAGGCAGCTGAATAAAGACAAAAAGTCGAGCCATTGAGACAGTGGCGGCAATCTAAAACAGGTTGTGGGCCGCGCGATGCAGCCAAGTTTGATCCTGCAGGTGTGCATAGGCTTCAGATACAGATCGAGAGCAAGACTTGCTGCACGATGTGCGTGGGTGTAGTATAGTGGGGCTTAGGAGAAAGTGAATGACATCAAAAACCACGCGCACGCGCGTCAAGCGCGCCAGTCGGCACAAGAAACAGGGTCGGGATCGCAAGAATGCTTTGCGCAATCACGGCACAACAAAGTCACGAGAAGAGCTGTTTCAAGTGGTGTGACAGTGAACAGGCAAGCCATGAAATTTCCAAGGATTTTTGGGATGGCGATGGCCGCCTTTTTGTTTGGCTGCCAGCACACGGTGGATCTACAGCAAAGTGCGCAAAACAGTGCCTATTGGCAAGATATGCTGCAACAAGCTCGGGATGGGAAACTTCCGGCTTATGTTTCTGCCCTGACCCGAACGGATAATTTTGCTCTTTTGGAAAATGCTGTGAAGTCGGGGCAATTTCAGATTGTCTTATCAGGTGCTCCCCAGGCAGATTCGTGGGCCTATGCGCAGGCATTGGCGCAGACTTTCTTTAGGCAAGGTACACCTGTCATGGTGCATCTGCTCTTAGAGGAGATCACCCAAGCTGCGGTGGACAGCCAGCTGGATGAGGTGCAGTATGTGGAATTTTTAAGACATGTGTTGTCTTATATGCAGCAACAACTTGGTAAGAAATTTGTTGTCATGTTGGCTTTTTCTCAATTGCCTCGTGTGCAGCAATTTCATAGCATTGCCACGGACAAAACGTGGACTCAGAAGCGGTTTGAAGAAAACTTTTTTCGGGCGGTGAGAACTGCAATACCACCTTCAAAAGGTCAGATTTTGTGGCTAGATGACTTGCCTAAGGACTCTTCTCACGTCCAGCTGGTACAGAATGTGTCTCCTTTGCAGCTTGAGGAGCTTTCGGCGGTGGAGATGGAAGAGGTTTTTGCAGGCTATAAACAGCAATTGGAAAATCGTTTGTCTATTGATTTAAACGATCTCCTTTTTGAAAAACTGATTCAGATTCTTGTTGCTTATAGCGGTGACAGGAGTGATGTGAGTGGCGGAGGGTCTTTGCAGTTGGGTGTAGATGTGTTGCAAAGCTGGTCTCAACGTTCTGCCAACGGCAGATCTGTCAGCAGGCTGGATCAAGAGAACGATCTGCTCACGGTCCTGTCGGGTGTTTTACATGCTAGTTCCACGACCATTAGCCAATCTGCAGCGTGGATATGGGACAGGTCTCTGGAGGAATTTGACGAAGATTTGCAGCAAAATCCTGCATTGTACCAGCAACATTCTCCCGTAGGTCGCAGCCGCTTGGCGAGTCTTCCAGGGGATTTGTACGCGCGCATTGCAAAGAGTGTGGCCTCTGTGCACAGTGTATTTTTGAATCTAGACAAGACACAGTTGTCTAGTTTAAGGAATTATGTTGCCAAAAGTTTGACGGATATCAACACCGATGTGTCCAGTTTTGTGACGCTTGTAAATGTTCAAGATGCTGCGAGTTTTGACTTAACACAGCAGTTGATCAATGCGCTGAATGGATTGTCTAGCAGGTTGAGTTCCAGTTCTGTTCAGAGCCTTTTGTTAGACGAATTGGATGCTTTGAAAACAAACATCGCTTTGTTACGCAGTGCAATACAGTAAATTTGAGGGCGCGTTCTAGGAATTTTTATGAGTGATTGCAATGCGACCCGTTGGACGTTGCACCAAGCCAGCTGTTGTTTGCAGCAGGGGGAAATTTCAAGTCAAGAATTGACCCAGGAGTGCTTAAATGCCATTGCGCAACACAATTCCCAACTCAACTGTTTTGTAGCGCAAGCCGACAAGGCCGCGCTTGCTGCGGCCAAGCAAGCCGATGAACGTCGTGCGCGAGGCAAAGCGTTGGGGCCTTTAGATGGAATTCCCGTGGCCCTCAAGGACATGATTTTGACCACCGAGCTACCCACCACAGCGTGCAGCGGTATTTTGCGTGGGTACCAGTCTCCCTACGATGCGACCGTGTGGCGCAAGTTGCGAGAACAGGGTGCTGTGTTGTTGGGCAAGCTAAACCAAGATGAGTTTGCCATGGGTTCTTCGACAGAAACCAGTGCGTATGGTCCGTGCCGCAATCCTTGGGATCTCAATCGCTGTGCAGGAGGCTCTTCGGGGGGCAGTGCTGCTGCTGTGTCTGCAGGTCTGTGTTTGGGTAGCTTGGGCACCGATACGGGGGGCTCTGTGCGTCAACCAGCAGCATTTTGTGGCATTGTGGGGCTCAGACCGACCTATGGTCGGGTGTCGCGTTTTGGCGTTGTTGCCTTTGCCAGTTCGTTGGATCAGGTGGGGCCCATGGCAGCAGATGTGCCAGGCTGTGCTTTGTTGCTAGATGCCATTGCCGGGCACGATGCAAACGACTCCACCAGTTTGCCGAACCCAGCTGGTGGTTATGCACAGCAGTTACAAAAAGATATTTCTGGGCTTCAGGTGGGGGTGGCCAAACAGCTGCTTGAGCAGGCAGATGATTGCGTGCGCAAGGTTATCGAACAGGCTATTGCCTCATTGCGCAGCCGGGGGGCACACATTCAAGAGGTGGTGTTGCCCGATGCCGATCTGTGTGTGGCTGTCTATTATGTGCTGACTTCTGCCGAAGCATCGTCTAATTTGTCGCGGTATGATGGCATTCGTTATGGTCCTCGCTTAGGTGAAGACGAAGGATTGCAAGGCCTGTACACCCGCACGCGGGGTGAGCTGTTTGGTGATGAAGTCAAACGCCGTATTTTGTTGGGCACCTACGTGTTGAGCGCGGGCTATTACGATGCCTATTACGTGCGTGCGCAGCAAGTGCGCCGGCTGTTAGCACAACAGTTTTCAAAGGTATTGCAACAGGTGGATGTCATTGTCACACCCACCACGCCTAGCCCCGCATTTATGTTGGGCGAGAAGATTCGCGATCCTTTAAGCATGTATCTCAACGACGTTTGTACTGCTGGCGTCAGCTTGGCGGGAGTACCGGCTCTGTCTTTAAATGCCGGTTTTTGCTCAAAAGGTTTGCCCGTAGGGGTGCAACTCATTGGCAAACCCCTGGCTGAATTGACATTGTTGCAAACGGGGCACGCGCTGCAGCAACAGTTGGCCTTAGACAACCATCCGCCTTTGCTCAAAAACTGAGCAAGCAGCTAGAAGGAACCTCATGCAGCAATCCATGTCATGCTTGCCCGCAATATCCAGGGATGTAGACATTGCCAGCTTGTCGCTGTCGCAGTTGCGGGAGTGGATGCAGCAGCATGGCCATCCACTTTACCGTGCGCAGCAGCTGTTTGAGGCGTTGCATGCTCGGGGCCTGCGCGATGTAAGTGCCATTGCTGTGTTGCCGCAAGCCCTGCGGCAGCAGCTGCAAGATGCTTTTGCCGTTTACCCATTGCGTGTGCAATCGGTGAGTCAAAGCCAAGATGGCACGCGTAAGTACCGCATGCTCACGCACGACAACCATCTCATTGAGAGTGTATGGATTCCCAATGCCTCTCGAGAGGGTCGCCATGCGTTGTGTATTTCCAGTCAGGTGGGCTGTGCCATGGGGTGTCGCTTTTGCGCCACAGCTGCTATCAAGCTCAAACGGCACCTCACCGCTGGTGAAATCACCGCTCAGCTGCACGTGGTGGCGCAGGACTTACAAGCAACTTTTGGAAAAAATTTGCAGGTCCCGTCTCTGCGTCCGCGTATGAAATCGGACGAGCATCTGCAGAACAATTCGGCTATTGTGCAGGATGTTGCAATGGACAATCCATCAAGCCAACTGCGTGTGCAGCACTCGGACGAGCATCTGCAGGGAGATTCTGCAATAGCCCAAAACGTTGCAACAGGCAACCGGTCAAGCCGGCAAACCCCTTTTGGGGGGCAGTGTAATGTGGTGTTTATGGGGATGGGGGAGCCGTTGCACAATTGTGAACAGGTGATGCGTGCCATTGGGTTTTTCACACATCCCAAGGGGTTGGGGATGGCTGCCAGGCGCATTACAGTGTCGACATCGGGCATTGTGCCTGCTATTACACAACTCATGAACCAAACAGGTGTGCATTTGGCCGTGAGTCTCAATGCCACCACCGATGAAGTGCGCAGTCAGGTGATGCCTGTCAACCGCAAATGGTCTTTGCAGCAGCTGTTGGATTGCTGCAGGGCATTGCCGTTGCCTAAGCGGCGGCGTATCACGTTTGAGTATGTATTGCTTGCAGGTGTGAACGATTCGCTGCAAGATGCACGGCGGCTGGTGAAGCTTTTGGCAGATTTGCCCCTGTGTCGTGTGAATCTGATTCCCTTTAACTCCCACCCGTTGTCCCCTTTTAAACGCCCCTGCCGAGAGGATGTACTGGCATTTCAGCGGGTGCTGCTGCACAAGGGCATGAACGTCTTTATTCGTCGCACACGCGGCGATGATGTCGATGCAGCCTGCGGTATGCTGGGGGGCAAAACCCTGCAGCAGGCGCGCAAAAAAACTCCCTTGCCTGTGTTGTGAACTTGCGCTCAATATATCATTACAAACTCGCCTGTGTATAAGTGATGCAGCCGTGTGGTTTGTCTACTGCCCATTTTTGTGGCTATTGCTGTGCGGCAGACGCCCCGGTGAGCGTTTTGTGGACAATGGCCACCTGTTTGCCACTGAACGCAAAGCCCAAAGCGATAATCGGCTTGACCCCGCGTTTGGCCAACTCGATGTGATACTGTTTGTCTTGAATCTGCTGCAGCGCTTGCTGTGCAGTGTCGTTGAGCAACACAGGGTCGCCGAGGCAGGTTTTAAACTCCATCACAAAGCCAGGCAGCGTTTTGTCTTTGGGCTCCAGTGCCAAATCGTAACGGCCTAGGCCGCTTTCGCGTTGTGAATCGACAATGTAGCGATCTTGCAGATAGTGCATCATGCCCAGCACAAAGCCATGGTAAAACCGCTCGGGCTGTGTGTTGCTTTTGTCAAAATAGCCAATGCTTTCCAGCGCAAATTGTTTGAAGTGGCTGGCAAACTCCTGCACTTGCCCGGCCACCAGCGCATCTAGTAAGGCGGTGCCGCTGGCGCCGGCGCCGCTTGTGAGCCAACGGCGCAGCAAATCGTTGTAGACACACATCACCTCTTGGTTGGGAATGCGCAGCTGCACAACATGCTCCAGCGAATCGGCTTTTTTCTGGTGCGATGCTGCCGTGACATAGCCGCTGGCTAATAGCAATCCCCATAGATGTGCGCTGTCGTTTTCTAAAAAACGCAACGGCACATGCTCTTTGATGGTTTGTGTGCTGCTGTAGTGTGTGCTGGCCGACAGCAGTTGGTGCAATCCCTTTTTGGTGTCGGTGTTGGCACGGGTGAGCAGCTGTTGAATCAGGTAGTTGTCGCTGGTGTTGACCCAGTGTAGCCCTGGTTTGGCTGTTGGTTTGCACAGGTCGTTGATCACCGACCAGGGGTTGTAGATCATCACCGGTTGATCCGCGCCAAAGCGATAACCATCGTAGGCTTGACGCACCAATTCAAGGCGGTCGGAGTGTCCTGTTTGTTGCAACAGCTGGTTGGCCTCATGTTCGGTAAAGCCGAACCACGATGCATAGGGCTGATCGAGCACACCGTAAATACCGGGGTTGTTGAGCTCTGAGAAG
>JBCCEX010000069.1:0-7358 GCA_039030035.1 Myxococcota bacterium | reverse complement strand
TCCAACAGCAGAAAAAACAGGAAAATCTGGTATACGGGTTTTTTTGGAGCATGAGGGCAGATCGAAGCTAGATCTTTATAACCAAAAGCAGAAGGATGGATCGATCTACTTCTCTCCATCCAAAAAGCTTAAGAGCACTTTCCATCCATGCAAGAGCTTGACCAACTTGCGTGCAAAAAACAAGCTGACCGGCCAAAAAACATACACAAGCAAAAATGTTTGGGCTCGTATCAAACGTTTTGACCCAGCATGGGCCGTGCCATCGTGGCAAGAGAGTACTCAGGTTATACGATCAGAAGCAAAGGTTCCAGGGGCCAAAAGAAGAGAAGAGAGAGAAAATTTCTTACACTCCATTCTCTTTGAAGGGGTGGTGAACCACCTGATGAAAAAATTTCCGAAAGATGTTCTATTATTAAATGGGATTTTTTCGGACAGTTACAAAATCTGGGACGATGATTTTAGAAAAATAAAAAACCCAGTTTATATTATGTGTGCAAGAGATGAGGATTTGTGCCAAGTCGCAAAAATACATATCGCAAATTCCCGTCATGTTTTCAACACCCTCTTGTTGTGTTTATCTAAGCAAAATTACGCTGTCTTTTATAATCTTAACAAAGCAGGTTTTCTTGATGAAAACATGAGACTCGCTTTTTTAGATGCTGTTGTGAAAGAGCTTGTTACCACTCCTTTGTTGGCTGCAGGGGATCTGCTGGGAGTGTTTGATTTTGTTCTCTCTTCGCTTTCGGATCATCAGGTAAAGTCGCTTGTTTTGCCGCAAAAAGAGTTTCAAGACAAACAGGTTTTTCAAAAAGCAAGTGTTAATTTACAAGATCACCAACAAGCAGTGGCAACGCTGTGGCAATTGCAAAGTTTGATGCGTCAAGCTGGGGTAACCATTACCAGGGGGAGCCACTTGACGGGCCTGGTGCACATTTACACAAACCGCCGAGGCAACCTTGATTACCGCAAAATCGAGAACGATCTATCTGATTTTTTGCATCACTATCATCAGGGTTTAATCGAAGGAAAACACAGGGATGAGCTGATGCACAAAGGAAAAAAATTTGTTGTCAGAGATGGTATTTTGGTAACATTTTTTCATTCAAAAAAGTCGAGAGGAAAAAAAGTAGGCGATCCAGCTCAAAACGCAGGTAAATATTATCATATATTGGATTTCGAATGCATCGGGAAGGGTAAATTCAAAATAGAGATGAGCAGGGAAGATGTGATCAAGGAGCTTGAAAAGCTAGAAGTTGCACGTGAGAATTTCGAACAGCATCATCTAGACGATCGCATTCGTCAAAAGATGAGAGAGATTGTGCAGCAGGCAAAACAGGCGCCGCATGTGCAAACCATCGACCTGCACAGCTTTCGAGCAGAGGTGGTAAAATCTCAAGAGCCTTTACGCAGCAGCTTAAAACAGGCCGCCAGAAAACTTGGGTGGCTGGCCGACAGAAAAGGCTTTTCGAGTGAGGGGAGGTTTGCCAAGCAGGTTGTAACGGTTAGTGAGACAGCTAATTCTTTGGACGAGTTTGTGAAAATTGCACAGAATCATGGATGGTTGTAAACAAGAGGATAAGTCTGATTGTATGTCGCATTATGTGATGCCTCTATCACCGATTGAGCGTGAGATTGTTGCGGTGTTGGAGCCGGTTTTGGCGGCGCAGCAGTGTGAATTGGTGCGCATTTGTGTATCGGTTTCGTCTAACAAGCAGGTTGATATTTTTGTGGATAACATCGATACGGATCATCATGGCAACAGATCGTCCATTCGTGTCGATAAGCTACAAACGTTGCATCTGCTTGTGCAGGATGTGTTATCTGCTGCATTGCAGCACACGTTATTGCCCGGTAGCTACGCGCTGCAGCTATCAAGTCCAGGGTTGGATCGCCCTTTAACGCGGCTGCGACATTTTCACAAGGCAGTTGGTAAGCGCATTTGTGTGCGACTTGCGCATAGCATGCAAAGCAAATTGCAAACGGGAGTGTTGCTGAATGTGCAGCAAAGTGGTATTGTGCTAAAGGATTTAGATGATTCAGCAGCGAGATCGCTGTTGCTACAATGGCATGAAATGCAAGAGGTTATTTGCCTATATGATTTTGCGTATCGGCGTGACCAAAAAAGTTTAGCAACAAAATTGTCGACTGCTGGAAGAGGGAAGTGATGTCAGAAGTAAACCCATTGGATCTGCGTTCTGTGCTGAGTCAAATTCGGCAAGAGAGAAATATTGATGAAAAAGTTTTGATCGATGCATTAAAAGCTTCGGTATTAAGTGCTGCCCATCGCAAGTTTGGTGTAGAGGCAGATTTAGAGACGCGCTATAACGAGCAGTCGGGTGAGATCGATGTCTATCAGTTCAAGCGCATTGTAGCTGGCCCCGCCTCTTCTGATTTGGAAATCAGTCTGGAGGATGCTCAGCAGCTTGATGCAGCCTTAACGCAAGAGGATGTTGGTGAGGATTTGGGTGTTAAGGTAGAGTCTTCTGATTTTGGTCGCATTGCGGCGCAAAGTGCCAAGCAGGTGATTGTACGCCTGCTACGAGAGGCCGAACGCTCTGTGGTATTTAAAGAGTTTGTGGGTCGAAAAGGGGAGCCTGTTGCCGGTACCGTGCGGCGCATCGATCGCGGTAACATTGTGGTAGATCTTGGGCGTGCCGAGGCGATTGTTCCTGTACGTGAGCAGATTCCTGGTGAGACAATGCGCCCTGGTGATCGCGTTGTGGCCTATGTGCTAGATGTTGTTGAGGAGGGGCGGGGTGCACAAATTATTCTGTCTCGGGCTCATGCCAACCTTGTAGCCAAGCTGTTTCAGCAGGAGGTACCTGAAATTGCTGAAGGCATTGTGATTATTGAAGGCATTGCGCGCGAGCCTGGAATTCGCACAAAGATCGCCGTGCGATCGCGCGATGCCGATGTGGACCCTGTTGGTACCTGTGTGGGTATGAAGGGTGTGCGTGTACAGGCTGTTGTGCAGGAGCTGCGTGGTGAAAAGATCGATATTGTCCCTTTTGCCGAAGATGAGGCTCGTTTTGTCTGCAACGCCTTGGCTCCCGCTGAGATCACGCGGGTGCTTATCGACGAAGGGCAGCACTGCATGCGCGTGGTTGTACCCGATGATCAGCTCTCTTTGGCCATTGGCCGCTCGGGGCAAAATGTGCGGCTGGCTGCTGAGTTGCTCGGTTGGAAAATAGACATTAGCTCCGAAACCAAAGTTGCTCAAGAGCGGCAGGTGGCTTCGCAATCGTTGCAGCGCATTGAGCAGCTGAGCGAACTGGGTTTGCAAACACTGTACAACCATGGTATTCGCAGCGCCCAGGAGCTGGTAGAGGCCCAAGAGGAGTTTTTGCAGCAGCTGCCCGGTTTTGATGGTCAAGATGTGGCTGGCCTACGTCAAAGTGCACAGCAAGTTGTTCAGCTCGAAATGCATGAGCAGCAAGAGCGCAAGCAGCGGGTGTACCAGGTTGCCAAGCTGCTGTTTGCGCTGGATCGATTGACTCAAAAATCGCGCGACAACAAAGCCTCCGATCTGCTCTTTACGCAGTGCACGTTCTTGTCACAGCAGCAGCGCCAGCAGCTGCAGCAGGCCGCTTATGAAGATCTCATCGATGTATACCTCAACACAGGGCTAGATTGCCTAGTTGCATTGGGACTCACACAAGAGCATGCACAGCAGCTACAGCAGCATGCAGCAGAGATATTGGGCAAACAGATAGATGGTCTCGAACTGTTGTGCAATAAGCCGGTGCTTGAGAGTTCAGATGCTTCGTGAAAACAGCAACGGTTGCAGACAATCGACACATTATTGAGCAGATCAAACAGCGGGTTGATCTGCTGCAAATTGTTAGTCAGTCTGTTCGCCTGCGCAAACAGGGGCGCAGGTGGGTAGGGCTGTGTCCGTTTCACAACGAAAAAACCCCCTCTTTTTATGTCGATCCGCAAGAGGGCTATTTCAAATGCTTTGGCTGTGACGAGGGAGGCGATGTTTTCTCTTTTTTGCAAAAGCACACAGGCCAATCTTTTACCGAAATCTTGCAACAATTGGCGCAGCAAACAGGCGTGAATCTGCCGCAATCGGGCGCATCTGCTACAAAATCCTCCATACAGCTGCAGCGTACGCTGCGCTTTGCCGAGGATTTTTTTGTCCGCTGTTTGCAAGCTCCCACAGCACAGGCCAAAGCTGCAATGCGCTACCTAACAGCCGAGCGCGGTCTCGGCGCACAACAAATTGCCCGCTACGGTTTTGGCCTGTGCCCAGCCGGCGCCAGCGAGTTACTGGCCTGGTTGCAGCAGCACGATATCTCTGCTGCATCTGCTGCCCAGGCGGGGCTTGTGCAAACGGCTGGTGGTGGACAGCGATCTTTTTTTGCCAACCGCATAATCATTCCACTGCACAATGCGCGTGGTGTTATTGTTGGATTTGGAGCCCGTGTATGGCAGGGCTCATCGCAGCAGCCCAAATATCTCAATAGTCCAGCTAATAGCCTATACAACAAAAGTGCCTTTCTTTATGGCCTGTCACACGCCCTGCCGTTGCTGCGGCAGGGGCAGTCCGCTGTGCTTGTCGAGGGCTATTTTGATGTTGTCGCGCTACAAAGTCTCAACCAGGCAGCTGTTGCAGCCTGCGGCACCAGTATGACCACCAAGCATGTTGAGCTGTTGCGCCGCTATAGCAATGATGTGGTGTTGTGTTTAGATGGTGATACCGCCGGGCAGGCCGCCAGCAACAAGGCGCTGCTGCTGCTGCTGCAACACGGCTTTCGTGTGCGCAACGCCTGCTTACAGCAATCAGATCCAGCCCAACTGTACTGCTTGGGCAAATCCAAGCAGCTGCAGCAGCAGGTGCAGCAGGCCCCCGATGCGCTGGAGCTGCTCATTCGCCACACAGCTGAGCAGATTGTTGTCAATCCATCGCAGCGCCTCAAGCAGCTCGATGAACTGCTCCCCTTTTTGGCCGCCCCTGCTCGTATGTTGCACGTGCAACAATACACCCGCATAGCGGCCCAACTGCTGGGAGAGCACGAAGCAACCCTCCAGCAAGAGATCGCCGCACACCGCAGCAATAGCCAGCTACGCAAGGCGCCTGCACCAGTCGTCAAACCGACTGCAGTAACCGGTTGGCGCGACATCGACAACCTGCTGCTACAGCTGCTGCTTCGCCACCCGCAATTGGCTTTGGAGTGCCCCTCAGCCATTTTGCAGCAGTCGCACGAGCTACTGCAGGGCTTTATCGGCGATCTCACACGCGCCCTCAAGCAGCAGCAGGGGCAAGATCCACAAGCTGCTTTGCGTCAGGTCCATTTATCTGCCAGCTCCCCCATGGTGCCGTTGCTCATTTGCGCTCAACAAGAGGGAATCTGTGCCAATCTACAAGAAGCTCAAGAGATTTTGCAGCAGTGGCAGGCAAATATCACCCAAAAAAAAGGCGGGAATACTCCCGCCAAAGCTAAATAGATTATTGTTGTGCTACAACATGCCGTTCGCTGCTCTAGCCACACAAGTCATCGTTGGAGGCAAAGCCAATGTAGGCATTTCCCTGGTCGTCGTTACGAATGATCTCCACATAGTGACCCTCAAAAAAGGGTTGACCCAAAATCAGCAGGTTGGTGCCTGCACGAAAAGAGAAGGCCCGTTTGGCGTGTACTTTACCACTTCCCATCACCTTAAAGTACTCTTCAGGTCTTAGCTTAATGGTAATAGGAGTTTGGTCGGTTCCACCGTTCAAAATCTCCTTTTTGTCTGCCAAGGCCTCAGCTTGCGTCTTACCACCAATCAGCTCAAATTCAATGGTTGGAAAAGCTCTCACATGGTCAAGCGGCATCTCTGCGGTGACCGGTTTGCCCAAACCCCCGACATTAAAGAAACCGGCCGGCAATGGAATGCTTTTTGCTTGAGCAACATCTTTGAGTTTTGTTAAAATTTTGTCGAGCATCTCTGGCGGAATTCGGCTAAATGTAGCTCCCGTATCTAAGATAGTTGCATTTTGAATCCCATCGCTACCAGCAGCAGGAAACTCTCCAAGAGATTCCTCTTCACCCTCTATTTTCGCTGACAACACACGGACAACATAGTAGGTTTTGTGCGTAACAGGGGTCCAGTGAAATTGACGTTTATCTCCTTGTAGCTCATCAATACGGCCACCTAGCTTAATTTCACTACCTCGCTTTGGTCCGCAAAACAGCACCCCAAAAATTTCATCTTCACCCACCTCTTTAAAGTAGTGATCAAAAAATGAGTCCTCACCCTTGGGCTGCACAATGGGATCATAGGCAGCACCAACAATGTTGGGAACATTTTTTCCACTCTTAATAACCCCTATCTCTGTTTGAGCCTGAAAGCCACACAGTAGACCCACATCATCTGTCACCTCTTCGACCTGCGCTGTTGCCGAACCATATGTCAGTGGAAAGGCTCGACCTGTTGACTGCGACGTCTTGCTTTTTTTCGCATCGTAGCTGGTCTTTTCTTTGCATCCAGGGTCATTTTTGCAGGCTGTTTTGTCCCACATAATCAGATTTGAGCTGCCGCTATCAAAAACCAGCTGCACCTCTTGAGCATCGTTGCCCTGTCCAACTGTAAGTGTTAAAAAGTACTCCGATGGCCTGTGAATAAGAGTAGCTTGCTCTGCAACCTTAGACACAGCACTCCCCTCATTCTCATCTGACGCAACACGGTAATGGGTTGCATTGCAGGCTTGTTTTGGTTTGCATGCAGTAGCTGTAAGGGCAAATGCTACTGTTAACAGGCAGTAAATCTTGTTCATCTCTCCTCCTTCGTTCTTGTTATATTTATATATAATGCCGATAAAAAAAATATCAAGTTGTTAATAAAAAATATGAATAATATTTGATGCATGTGCCGTGTTTATTGGATGCAAATGCTCTACGATTGTATTTTATCATAACAATTTCACAAAAAAACTGCCAAATTCAACAATCCTCCAACCGTTTTTCTTCTCTCCTCTCGTGGATTCCTGATTTCGCAGGAGGAAAAAAAGAGAACTTATTTTCCAACTTTTCAAAAATGGTGTTATTTATCCAAATAATACCAATTCCCCGAAGAAAACTCTCTTTGTCATTTCTTGTGCAACTGCAGCAAAGCAATAAAAAAAGCAATTTGCAGAACAATGTGGTTTTTTCTCTTTGTTAACTTGTTTAATAAGATTGGTATAAGATCATGCTGTTAAATTTTTCATAGAACCATGGAAAATCAGTAAAAAAACTATGGGTTAATGTGATCTTTTGATTCTGTCAATTTGTTTGGTAAAATTAATATGACAGGTCAAGGTAATTTGGTGAAAAATTGCATCTGATAAAAAAAATCCCCCCCGGGTGCCCGAGGGGGTTATGTTCATATATTTT
>JBCCEX010000068.1:0-7584 GCA_039030035.1 Myxococcota bacterium | reverse complement strand
CGCTTTGGTACCGATCAGCCGCTGATGATCTACAACCCCTGGTCTGTTATCAACGATCTATGCAAGCCAACAGCCCAACCAGGCCTACACTGGGTCAACACCAGCGACAACAGCTTGATTCGTCAGCTGCTCACGCAAGCCGATGCCGGGGTGAAAGAGGGGCTGCACGAGCTGCTATCTGAAGCAACGCATCACACCACAACACAATGTGTGAAGGAGCATGTGCCGCTGCGTGAGATGGCAAGAGATCCCAAAAACCTCTGGGGCCTGCTGCTGGCCAGCGGCTATCTCACCGCTGCACAGGCACGCGAAAACCCCGATGCCGACAATAAAATTGTGCAGCTGTGCATTCCCAACAACGAAGTGCGGCGTTTGTACACCGGTTTGGTGACCGAATGGCTAACGGGGCCGGCTCGAGGTATTAGCGGCGTCAAGCTGGTTGAGACTTTGGTGCAAGGGCAAGTGCAGGATTTTGCCGACTACTTTGCCCAATTTGCATTGCAAAGTGTTAGCTATTTCGACCAGGGTGGCGAGCAGCCCGAGCGCTTCTATCATGGCTTCGTGTTGGGCATGATGCAACATCTGCAAGATCGTTACATTGTCGATTCACAACGCGAAAGCGGTCTAGGGCGTTACGACTTGGCGCTTGAGCCTAGAGGCAAAACCCTGCCCGGCTTTGTGATGGAGTTTAAGACCTGCGTGGGTGAGGCTACGTCGCTGCATGATACCGCACAACAAGCGCTGCAGCAGATTCAAGATAAACAATATCATGTTGAGCTGGCCAAACGCGGCGTCAAGCCAATCATCGCTTTGGGGCTAGCGTTTAGAGGCAAACAGGTTGCTATTGCCCACACCGAGTTAACATAAGCTTCTAGCACATATTGACGACCGCAAACATCAAAAATGATCGGACTTATTTGTGGCATCGGTGTTGGCGACATCATCTCAGCGAGTTCAACGCATAGATGTGCTATGCTCACGAGTATAGCTATGAACAACATGCAAGGTGATGCAGTGTGTTTAAAACCGCTTCCTGTGGGGATTCAAGAGTTTCAAGACATTGTGGATGAAAATTTTGTCTATGTGGACAAAACACAAGCGATTCATGAGCTGTTGCGGGTCAAGTGCCCCTATTTTCTGGCGCGGCCGCGGCGCTTTGGTAAGTCGTTGTTGATCTCCACGCTGGAGGCGCTGTTGCAAGGGCGCCGTGAGCTGTTTGAGGGGTTGTGGATTGCTGGGGAGGGGCGGTGGGATTGGTCTAAGAAATATCCTGTGATTCGGTTGGATATGAGTCTGATTCCTCGCGACACGCCTGAGGAGCTCAAAGAGGGTCTGGGCGCTTTCATGCGCAAGATCATTCGCAAGCACAAGCTGGCTGTTGATCTCGGCCAACATCCAGCCACACTGCTGCAAGAGACCATTGAGGAGCTGGGGCACAGCAATCAAGTGGTTGTGCTCATTGACGAGTATGACAAGCCGCTGGTCGATCATCTGGGCGGCGATACGCAAGAGGAGCGAGCTGAAAAGCTGGAAATCGCTAAGAGAAATCGCGATGTGCTGCGTGACTTTTATACTGTGCTTAAGGGTATGAGCAGTCATTTGCGGCTTGTGTTTGTTACCGGCGTGAGCAAGTTCGCCAAAGTCTCTATCTTTTCGGGCCTGAACAACCTTGCCGACCTGACTCTTTCTAAGCAGGCAGCCTCACTGCTTGGCTACACTCAACAAGAGCTGGAGCGCGACTTTGCACCCCATTTGCAGCAGCTGGCACACGAAAACGGCAAAACAGTGCCCGAGATATTGAAACAGATCAAGCAGTGGTACAACGGCTTTCGCTTTTCGAGCCTTCCTGCGCAGGTGTACAACCCCTTCTCCACACTGCTTTTGCTGCAGGAGCGCGAGTTTCGCTCCCACTGGTTTCAAACTGCTACGCCTACATTTTTAGTTAGGCTGATCAAACGCAGCCACGATTTGCAACCGGCCGAGATAGCAGGCGCTAAGGTTAAAGAGACGTCGTTTGACAGCTACGAGCTGCACAAGCTCACGCACAATCTGTTGCCGCTCATGGCACAAACGGGCTACCTCACCATTGCCGACTACGACGCCGCCAGGCGCACATACACGCTAGACTACCCCAACCAAGAGGTGCGTGAGGGGTTTTTAGAAAACCTTATGGAATCTTATAGCCATCTATCTAAAGGCCGTGCAAGCACCGATCTAGATCGCCTCACCGATGCCTTGACGCAAGACGACCTGCCTCAATTTTTTACAGTGCTGCGCAGCGTACTGGCGGGTGTGCCATACGAACTACACATTCCGCTCGAAAAATACTACCAAAGCCTTTTCTACCTCATTCACACACTGCTTGGATTTTCTGCTCACACCGAGGTACGCACCAACACAGGCCGTATCGATGCCGTGATCGAGCTCAAGCAGCACACCTATGTGTTTGAGTTTAAGCTAGAGGCGGGGCGGGTAACACCCCACAACCAGCTCACCAAAGATTTGAACACCGCCGGGCAACTAAAAGATCCCACAAATCAAGCCGAACGCGCCGCCGAACTGGCCGATAGCCACAAAAAACTGGCTCAAGCAGCGCTGCAGCAGATCACACACAAGCAATATCACGCCAAATATCTGGGCAAGGGTAAACCTGTCACTGTGGTGGGGGCTGTATTTACTGTAAACGATATGCAGGGCCGCCCTGTGCGCCAAGCCACCGCCTGGGTAAGCGAGACAATAAAAGAACCCACTTAATTCAGCTTGGCTGGGACATCAAAAATGCGTTGGGGCAAATAAAATGCCCGCTGCGTGGAATCAGGTGTGGGGCTTTAAAGAAGAGCTGCAGAATAACAACAAGCCCTGACGTTACGTTAAATATTGACGCTGCCGCACCAGCACCCATTTAAATGCTACCGGGCCAATAAGCTCGTTGACTCCTACGACGGCAACTGTTAGCAAGGCGATCTGCTGCCCGGTAGCGCCCAGCTGTTGTGCTACTAAATTGGCCATGCCCAAGGTAACTCCTGCTTGCGAAATAAAAGCTGCGTGTGATCGTGTGCGCCAAGCGGGTGGGTCGTGTGCCATAGCATGGCCCCAATACGATGCGGCAAATGTGACCAGCATGCGTGCGCCAGCCAGTGCCAAAGCAAAGGGCCACAGGGTGACAAGCGCTTTGAGGTTGAGCGAGGCACCGGCGGTGGCAAAAAACAGAATCATGACACCAAAAGAGAGATTTTGAACGGCATGCTCCAAGCGAAGCCCCTGGCCAGATAGATTGTGCACAACAAAACCGGCTGTCATAAAAACGAGCAGTGTATCGTACTGCAGGTAGTTGCAGCCAGCCCCTACAACAAAGGCGCTGACAATGCAAAAGGTGATACCCACACGCAAATCATCGCCGGTAAGCCAAAACCATGCAGCTATGACCAAACCAAACGATATGCCTGCTGCACACGAAGCGCCTAAGTTGGCCAACAGGTGCACAAGGTGGTGCAACGATACATGCATGTGGGGTTGCAACGATGCTTTGGCAAATAGGGCGGTGAGGTCAAACAGAATCAGTACCATGACATCGGTAAGAATCACCACTCCAAGTACATGCTGCGCAAAACGATGGCGCGCGCCTGTCTCTTTGAGAATTGCCAACGTATCGGCGGGTGCCTTAGACAGCGCCAACACGCCCCACAGCACCGACAGCGCCAGCACCGCGCCAAAAGAGAGCTGTGTGGGCAGCCCCAAATAGGGTGATAGCGCTACAAAAACGCCAGCCATCACCAGCGGAATGCAAATAGCATGGCCGCATACAGCCCACAGCAAGCTCTTACCGCCTTGTGTGAGCTGTTTCATGTGCAACTCACTGCCGGCTGTGAGTGCAATGAGGCCCATGGCGAGCTCGTTCATCCACGATAGGCTATCCATCTCTTCAATGCCAAAAAAGGCAAAACCAAATGGGCCACTCAATACGCCCAGCGCCATATAGCCGGTTAGCTTAGGAAACCCGATTAGCTGCACCAACTCGCCCATGGCCATACCGGCAAGCAGTACAAACCCTAAAGCTTCCAGTGGGCTGAGCATGTTGGGGCCACACAGCGCTCGCTGACACACATGCACCACCAAAAAAACGACGGCGATGACACAACCGTAGCGTGCAGCTGCTAGCAGTTTGTTACGCCACATATTTGTTTTGGCTCCAGTACTTTGTTAACAACCAAACCATGAGGTCGGCAACAGAGGCGGCAATAGCGGTGATAGCCAATAACAGCTGCGCCGGTGCATGTGCTCTGCCACCAGCAAACAGCAGTGCAGCAGCAAAAGCTGTGCTGCGGGCTGCATAACCGTATGAAAAGATTCGCCGAGAGGTTTTGTGCAACATGCTGCCCGATGCTGCCTTGGCAAAATGCATGAGCGCCAGCACCATGGCCAAACCAAGCCCCCACAGCAGCCAGGTCCAGGGAATTTGCAGTGTCATGCCCACCAGCACAACCACCACCAATTGTGCCGGCATAGCCGTTTGCGACACCCAACGTCTCTGCTCAAAGGGCTGTTTGGAGGTCAGGTTCAGCCAAAATCCAACAGCAAAGCCTGTACAAACATGTGGCAGATCTAACTGATGCGATAGCCCAGCACACAAAGAGGCAACACCGGTAAATACCACAAAAGAGATCACCAATCGCTGTTGGGTATCTTTGTTGCAAAGTGGTTGTCTCGCATGAAAACGCTGCAGCAGCGTTGCGGCCAAGGCACACCCCAAAGAGACAATGCATAATAGCTGCAGCTGATAGAGGGTTAAATCGCTCACCAATATGAGGGCAGCGCTAGCAAGCAGACCCTGCTGCCACACCCGCAGCTGCATTTGTGAGCCGGTCAACAACAAGCCCCATGCTAACGTCATGGTGGTGGTGTTGTCTTGCAGCAAAACAGTAACCGGGTAGCGTACCAGCAACAGCTGTGTTACGACCAGCAAAGCGCTCACTCCCAAACAGACCCAAGCAGCCATGAGGCAGCTTTTGCCCAGGCGTTGCAGCCAAAACGCTCGATGGTACAACCACAACCGTGGATGGGGCATGTGAATGCCGGCGTACAAAGCCACCCAAGTTACCAGCAGCTGTACCGCCGGCTGCATGCCGCGCACCGCTGCGGCGTCAACAAATCCCAACCCTAGTGGCGACAGGGCGTAGCCCAGGCACAACAGCAGCGGTGTAAGCAGTACATTTTGCCCTTTGCCTGTTTGATACAAACTGGGCAAAAAGCTAGCAACACCTGCCAAAGCCAGCAGCCATAACAGTGCATTCATGTGTTGCTCGCACTTTTTGCATGGCCTGCTTGCAGATCAAATTCGCCTTGATCACTTGCCTGGCACATAGCCATATAGAGTTGATGCTCAATATGAGAATGAACGCTCGAAACCGTGACCTGCAGCTGCACGCCGCTATCACAAATGCCGTGGCAATACACACGCGCTTGCGGATCGATCTTTTGCGCAACAGCAAGCACACGCTCACACAGCTTTTTAACCGGCTGATTGCGTTTGCAGGTGAGGTAGATAACACAATCGGGCGGCCCCAGCAGATATTTAACTGGGTGCAGCACAGCATAAAGCGGCGATACATCGATGCTGCCTCCCTGCTGCGGCACCAGTTGAATAGTTCCCACCGATACAGCAGATACCTCTCCTTGCACCTGGCCAATTTGCACCCATTCACCTGGCCGAATGATGTTTTTCCACAACAAGTAACAGCCACAAACCCAACGCGCTAGCAAGGGCACGCTAGCCAAGCACACAGCAGCACACAGCTGCAAGACAATCACCTCAAAAGGGGTGTGGTAGCGCTGAAACAGCAGCGCCAGCACCAGCAGCGAAGTGGCACCAATCGCCAAAGCAGGCAACACAACTCGCAACACAGCAATACGTGCCACAGTCATGCCCTTGTAGGGGTAGCGCCCGTCGGCCATGGCATCAAGCAGCAGTCGCAACACACGCAAAGCTGCATGCAGCCCCAGCAACATGATGCCAACCAGCATCAAAATCGGCACCAGCGCCACTGTGCTTTGCAAACCACGCACCACAGGGCCAACCATGCTGTAGGCCAGCTGCGACAACACCAAACGGGTGCTATCAAACTGCCCCAATACAGCTGCCAGCGTGGCAACCAAAACAGACAGATAGGAAAAGGCCCGCCCCACCGTGCTGCTAAAGGCCAGCAACCCACCCAACGCCTGGCCGCTTAAGAGCGGAAAGCCAAGCAGTGTTAGGCTCGACAACGACCCACGCTTTTCAAACACCAGCTCATCTGCCCGGTCGAACAAACGCGGCACCTGTCGCAACAGCGCAATGCCCAGCAGCACAAAAACAACCGCCAAAAAGATATGCAGCACCCGCTTTTGCCAAAATTGCCGCCGCATTTCCATGGGAACAAAGCCGGCCAAACGCGTGTGTACATGAGCCTCATAATCTTTTAAGCTGGCAAACCCCTGTGCTGTTGCATCTTTGGTTATGAGCGCAGTAATACGATACCCACGCACAAATACCGTCACTGTGTCTTTATTGTTGCGCTCAAACGACACCAAGCCACTATCGCCCGTAGCATGCACCGCTTGAATAGCCAACGTTAAGTTTTGACTAGCCTGTTGCGCCCGACGCTTGCCCGACATTTTAGTTGCCGCATCGCGAGCAGCCAGATAAAACACCGGCTTATCTTCATAGGTAACAGCAAATAGATTTTTCTGCTTAAGCTTTGTGATGCTGTGCTGCTTAGCCACATCGGCCAACGCCGGCATGGCCATCAAGCACAACCCAACCAGCAACACACAGGGTGCAAACATGTGGCGCAACAGCCTACCTGGCGCCCGCTCCTGCTGCTTTTTGATAAACATCCCCTTTCGCGTACCCACAGCCGATTCAACTACCTGCGCCCTGCAGGATTCGAACCTGCGACCTGCGGCTTAGAAGGCCGTTGCTCTATCCAGCTGAGCTAAGGGCGCATCTGGTCGGGGTGACAGGATTTGAACCTACGACTTCCTGCTCCCAAAGCAGGCGCTCTACCAAGCTGAGCTACACCCCGACCCCTTAGTTATAACAGCTTTTGCAAAGAAATTCGCCCCCCACAAAACCCACACAGCAGTCGCATCTAAAAATGGTTGCCAGATCAGCGCCGTTCGAAAAGCGTCATTTTGACTGTAGTAGATGGTATAATAAGAAGTAGAATGACAAGGAGTGTGTGATGTTAGGCTGTTATCTCGATCCAAAAAACGATTATGCGTTTCGGCGGATTTTTGGCGATAGCAAGCGTGAACCATTGCTACGTCGGTTTCTCAACAGCATTTTAGAGCTCAAGGATGATATGCAGATCGAACATTTGCGCCTCGCCGATCCGCATCAGGTTCCAAAACTCAAAGACTATAAAGAGACGGTTTTAGATGTACGCTGTATCGATCAGCGTGGCCGCGAATTTATTGTAGAGATGCAGCTGCTAGATAAAAACGATTTTGAGCAGCGGGTCCTTTACTATGTGGCGAAATCTTTTGTCCGCCAGCTGAAGAAAGGAGAAAATGACCTGTACCCCGTTTTGTGGACTCGTAAACTTG
>JBCCEX010000067.1:0-7666 GCA_039030035.1 Myxococcota bacterium | reverse complement strand
TTCTTCGAGGCTGGCGTCGGCGGGCACGGCGTGGTCGGAGCCGCGGGTGGAGCCGTCGGCGGAGCGCTTGCGGTCGCGCTGGCCCTTGCCACGGCGACCCTTGCGAGAGCCCTTGTCACCCGCGTCGGCGTTGGCGGTGGTCCCACGCTCAACAATCTAGTACAATACGTAAATGGACAACGCACAGCAGACGCAGCGCATTAAGATGACGTTTTTAAGAGATGAACAACTCATTGCCTAAAGGCAATGGTTTCTTCTTAGCTCACAAACTTTTTATTTGTGGATTGGGATTGCGCAATTTTCCCAAATAAGATGTACGCGGCCGCGTGTTGAGTTCGGCAAGCATCTCGTAGTTGCGATCAACCTGCTGCAGCTGCGACACCTGGCTGTTTGGGTCGTTGAGATTACCAAAGGCGATGGCTTGTGTGGGGCAGGTTTGGGCGCACGCGGGCGTGACATCGCCATCGCGTAGGGCATCGGGATCGCGTTTTTGTAGGCGAGCTTTGTGTTTGGCCTGTTGAATGCGCTGTGTGCAGTAGCTGCACTTTTCCATAACGCCTCGGTAGCGCACTGTAACATCGGGGTTGCGCTGCATTTGCAGCAGCTCTTCGCGCCGCTTTGTTGTGGCGGCTACGTACAGATTGCCGCTGTGGGAGTAGTCGAGGTAGTTAAATCGCCGTACTTTATAGGGGCAGTTGTTGGCGCAGTAGCGGGTGCCGATGCAGCGGTTGTAGGTCATTACATTGAGACCCTCGCTGTCGTGTACCGTTGCTGCTACGGGGCAGACCGGCTCGCAGGGGGCGTTTTCGCAATGCATGCACACCACCGGCTGATGAATGGCCTGCGGTTTGTCTGTGGCGCCAATGTAGTAGCGATCAACACGAATCCAGTGCAAAATACGGCCACGCTCCACCTGCTCGCGCCCAACAACCGGCGTGTTGTTTTCGGCCTGACAGGCGGTCACGCAGGCGCCGCAGCCAATGCAGGCCGTTAGGTCAATCACCATGCCCCATTTATTGCCTTTGTATGGCCATGCCTTGTGCAGCTGCAGCGGCATAAGACGATTGCCCTCTTTGTGTTTGAGCGACTTGGGTAGATCGTGATGCTTCACATAGTTGGGTTGCTGTTGGTATGCCTGTGTGGACTGCAAACGAGCCGGATCGCGCGTGGCCAAAGAGAGCTGTTGGTGTTGCTTGAGCGTGGTGCCATTCATGGCAAATTGCTCTTGGGTACAAGCCAGCGACTGCGTGTCGTTGAGGCGGGTCATCTGCGCGCCGACTGCCCATAAACTGCCATCAGGCGGCAGCAGCGTATGTACATTGACACCAGCACCGTTACCAACAACACCAGCATGGCTACGCCCATAGCCCAACTGCAGCACAACACTGTATGGCGGCAGCCCCGGCATCACAAATGCTGGAATATCGATGCTGTTGCCACCCAACTGCAGCCGCACCATCTGCGCTTTGTAGTAGCGGCCCTCATTTTTGCTGCCAATGTTGAGCTCGTGCGCAAGACGAGGGCTAATTAGCGCCGCATTGCCCCAGGTCATGGTGGTCATGGGGTCGGGTAGCTCCTGCAGCCAAGCGATGTTGCTATAACGCCCATCGCCCACCGCATAGCTGGGCTGAAACAGCAGCTCAAGATGACTGGCGCTGGGTGGTTGTGTGGTGGGGGCCGGCCGCGGCAGTCGATGCATGGCCAAGCTTTTGAGATCTGCCGTGCGCTGCGCAAACTTGGGCGCATCGATCACACCATTGTGCACCGCTTGGCGCCACTGTTTTTGGGTTGCCATAGGCCTATTGGGGCCTAGCCAGGTCTGCTGCAGCAGCTGTTGCGCTTGAGTATGCGGCAGCAGCAGCATCTGCGCCAGCAGCTGTTCACGTGAGCGGGTGTTGTGCAGCGGCCGAATGAGTGGCTGCACAATGGTTGCTGTACCATCGCTGCTTTGCGCATCGCTCCAGCTCTCCAAAAAATGGGAGAGCGGCAGATGCCAGTGGGCATGCTGCGCTGTTTCATCGACATATAGGTCGGCATGGATCACCTGCTTGGCTTGCTGCAGCGCCTCAGGCAGCTTTAAGGCAGCCGGGGCTGTGTAAAGCGGATTGCCGCCTAAGATCATCAATGTCTCTATTTTGCCAGCCTGCAAAGAGGCTATGAGGGTTTGCAACGACTGGCTACGGGGTGTAGCTGATTTGGTTTGGGCATGCACAAAAGAGCTGGGCTGCTGCAGCAGCTGCAGCGTTTTGCCAAAAGCGTCTAAACCGCTGTTGAGCAGATGGGCCAGTGCATGCGCCGCAGCGGGTTGGTGATCCCCTACCCAAATCAACGCCTCTGAGCGATGCGCGATCAGATCTTGCGCGACTGCTGTGACAATATTGCGATCTACCACCTGCTGCAGCTTAGGCAACTTTGCGGCTGTAGCCACCGCTTTGGCAGCCTTTGCATAAAAGAAATTGTCGGAATCGATCTCAAACAGCTGCTGCGCCAGCTGCTGCAAAAAGGCAAATCCCTGATGTGCCGGTACAATAAGGCGGTGATCGGCATTGGCACCGGTGATGCTGTAGGCGGCCTCCACAGCATAGAGCCGATTCATTTTTGCCGCCTGCTGCGCCCCTCTGATTTGACGGCCGGCAGCAAAATCGCGTGCTAAGCGCAATTTGTTGGGGCCATATCCAAGAGGGTCGGCATGCACAGTGAGCAAGACACGTGCTCGATGCAGCTGTGGCAGCAGCTGCACACCTTCGCCAAACGTCGCGCGTGTCCCCTGTTGCATGCCCTGTTCGTCGAGCAGATCCCAGGTGTGCCAACTAGCTTGCGGCAACAGCTGCTGTGCCCGCTGCTGCAGGCGACGATAGGTTGGGCCGCAGGTTGCATCTACCAAAAAAGCCAACCCCTTGCCCTTGGTTTGCCGCAGCTGCTTGGCATGCTGTGCAGCAAACTCATCCCACGCCTTCCATGTAGTGGGCATGAGCCCAGCGGCTGTTTTGATAAGCGGTACGCGCGATCGATCGGGATCGTACAGCTGCAGCACACTGGCCTGCTCCCAAGCGCCTGCTGCCCCTTGGCTAAATGGATGATCGGGATTGCCCTCAACCTTGGTAGGCCGCCCCTCATGGCTCGTAACAATCAGCCCCACCGCCGAACCTGCGTGCGCAAACGCCGTAGCGTAGTGGTTGGCCACCCCAGGCTTAACCCCTGCTGGCGGCTTGGTGTAGGGCAGCAGCTGCTCCTGAGGCCGTCGACAGGCAGCACTCACACCAGCCAGCGCCAAAGAGGCCCCCATGAGCTTGAGCATGTCGCGCCGCTGCAGACCGGTAAACTCCGAATCGCCCGGCTCAAATTCTGCTTGATTCTGTTGCTGCGTCTTATTGGCATTGTCAACACAGCGCCACGGCTGCAGCTGTTTATCTTGAGAGGTTGGTTTTTGACTCATCGATGACACCCCGAACAGTTGGCAACCGGTGGATGCAGCAGCAGCGATTTTTGTTGCGCCACATCGTGCCAGCCGCCGTGCGGCTGCCAATCGGGATTGGTCACCTGATTGACAGGGCGCAAATGGTCGCTGCTGTTGCGGTGGCACTGCAAACACCAATCCATGCTCAACGGCTGCATCTGCCGCACTTGCTGCATGCGATGGATCTCACCATGGCAGCTCAAGCAGCCCACACCAGCAGCCAGATGCACACTGTGATCAAAATAGGCATAATCGGCAATTTTGTGTACGCGCACCCACGGTATCGGTTTACCCGTTGCCCAGCTTTGATGCACAGCAGCCAGCTGCACCGAATCTTTTTTGATATCTTTGTGGCAATTCATGCAGGTTTGCGTTGGTGGAATACCGGCTACCGCTGCCTCTGCTACAAAGGCATGGCAGTAACGGCAATCCATGCCCAGCTGCCCCACATGTAGCTCATGGCTAAAGGGCAGCGGCTGCTGCGGTTGATAGCCCACATTGATATTGTAGGGAGAAAACCAAAACCACACCACAAACACTGCAGCGCATGAGCCTACTCCTGTAGCCACCAGGCCAATCTTAGGCAGGGTATTGGTCCACTTAGGAAACAGCTGTGCCATGTGCAGCTTCTTAGGGCCAGATGCCTCGGCGCATATAGGCCTGCTGCACCCGTTTTACAGCAATCACATAGGCCGCTGTTCGTAAGCTCACGCCCATCTCCAGTGCCTGCTGCGTCACATACTGATGCGTTTTGCGCATCTGTTTATCCAGTTTCACACGCACCTCTTCAAGGCTCCATGCCTCGCTGCGTTTGTTTTGCAGCCACTCAAAGTAGCTTACCACCACTCCCCCTGAGTTAACCATAATATCGGGTAAAATTTCAATACCGCGCTTTTGCAAAACCTTTTCGGCCTCTTGGCTAGTTGGTCCATTGGCTGCCTCTACAACAACTTTACAGTTCATATTTTGCGCTTCTTTTAGACCAATTTGCAAGTGTAGCGCCGCAGGAACAAAAAAATCGCATGTACAAGAAAAAAACTCTTTACGGCTGATCGCTTTGCCCATACCACTACCCTTCACATGGCCATTTTCGCGCACATATTGCGCCAGCTGGTGCGGATGAAACCCATCGGGATTATGCCAATAACCACTCGCATCGCCCACATGTGTGAGCACCACCCCCATACGCGACAAAATCTGCGCCACATGCGAGCCAACCTTACCAAACCCCTGCAGCGCCATGGTGGTTTTTTGCAGATCCACACCCAGCTGCTCAGCCCACTGCACAATACAATGCACCACCCCACGCCCCGTTGCCTCATCGCGCCCAGGCGAGCCGCCACAAGTGAGGGATTTGCCGGTCACCACCCCCTTCACAGTCTGTTTATTGGGCGTGCCCACAATGTTGCTGTAGGTATCCATCATCCAGTCCATCACCTGCGAATCGGTGCCCAAATCGGGTGCCGGAATATCCCACTCTGGCCCAATATTGGTGCCCAGCGAATGCACCAGCCGCCGCGTAATCCGCTGAATATCTTCACTGTTATACTGCTGCGGATCAAACTCCACGCCCCCCTTGCCACCGCCAAACGGCAGATTTTGTAGCGCACATTTCCAGGTCATCCACGATGCCAGCGCCCGACACTCATCAAGCCCCACATCCGCATGAAACCGCACCCCCCCTTTAAAAGGTCCCAATACATTGTTATGCTGTACACGATGTCCCCGAAACAGCTTCACCTGCCCATTGCTCAAACGTACAGGAAAATGGAGGGTAATCTCGTTTTTAGCCTCCTGCAAGGTGCGTTGCAGCGTGGCATCAATTTGTGCATGCTCAAACGCCTGCTGCAGCTGCGCATGCACCAACTCAGACAACTTAACGTGACTCGCCATAAAGCTCCTTACAGAAAATCTCTCTTATATCAAAACAACAATAGATCCCTACCGCTGCATTCCCTTGCAAAAATAAAAAAATTTATTATATAAAACATATAGGAGAAAAAAATGGAAGCAAGAAAAATACAGATATTGTTTGTTGCAGCGATGCTACCTATCTTTTTTGGTTGCAAAAAGCCAGCAGCTACAGCTGTTGATAATCCACAACCCAGCCAGGCACCGCCCGTTATCAAGCAGCCATCTGCGCCAAAGCCCCTGTTGCCGGCGCAGCCTGTTGCTGTAGCCAATAAGCAAAAAAATCAGCAGCAATCGCAGCAAGACTCCAGCGATTGTGATCCCGATCCAGTTCCCGTAGATGACAAACACGGCAATATGATCATTGAAGAGGAGGGCGGGGGAGGCCACTGCGGCTTTTTTACAGCCACTGCTATGCGCCTCAACAAAGAGAAACCCAGCTTGGCCCAGCAGCAAGCTACGCGCAATATGACCGGTCGTGCCATTTTAGCTGTAGCAGATGTTGCAGCCCTCAAAGCAGCTGTTTTGAGTAGACAAATCGAGGGCGATTCAAAACAGTACTATGATGGCATCGACACCACGCAACTCGATGCCGATTTTTTGGACCAGTTGGCGCAACGCATTGAAAACCGCGATCCAACTAAGCCAAATCTGGTATACCAGCTCGATGAACTGAGTATTGCCTATTTGCAACAGGCCCTTAACTACAGGATTTTAATCATCAACCAGCTAGATCTCAGCAAAAACGAGGTGAAATGTGAATATGTAGGGGCCCTAGATGCAGATCCTTTGGTACCAGCAGCCACCCATGTGGGCATTGGTTGGGGCGGCACAGGCCACTTTCAGCTACTAGCCCACAAAGATCCCGACAACGAGAAGATGACACGCAAGTTCAAAGTAGGCGACAAATGGCCACCAGAGGTGCAGATGATTGTAAAAGAGTGTTACAAAGAGCGCAGAAAACCTCTACCCGCTGCGTGGGGTAGATCGCTGCGTTAGTGTTGATAAACAGGGAGAATAACGATGCAGACTAAACAGATGTTGCTGCTGCTGGGTTTGTGCACTATAGGCCTGAGTTGTGGCAATTCAGCGAGCGATGAGGCGACTGATAGCAATGTTTCTATCAGCAAGCGAGTTGCGGCAGGCGGTGAGGTTTTGGAGCAGAATCTTGGCACTGATAATATGTTTGATAGCTCTTTTAATATGTTTGATAGCTCTTTGACTTACCAAATTCGTTTAGCAGATGATTTACATGGTGTTAGTGGGCCTGTCCTACTTTCTAAAGCAGGTCTGCAATCAACTGGACATTGGCGTGTGGAAACCAAAGAATTTGATAAAGAAACTCCTCTGAAAGATATTGGAGACAGTACACATTGGAAACTTGAGTTACTAAAAAATAAAAATCATTATATACGTCCCAGTAGTGCTGATAAACATGTTTTGTTTGTTTTTAATTGCTCGAACTACCTGCAAACACGTACAGCATCGTCAGGAGATGACGTTGATCTTGCAACCGAATCTTCTCTGAAAAATCAGTGGATAATAAAAAAAGTCGCTATTAACAAATACAACATTTGCCAGGCATATAATGCTACATGTTGTCTGTCTGTGGAGAATAGCATAGATAATAAGGGTTATGCAGTGCACGATATCACTGTAGACGGCAAAAAATTGCATAAAGATTGGCATATTGAAAAGGCTGGCTCCATAATCAATTTTTCGGATGAAAAAAAATATTCTATCCGTTCATCTATTGGCACAGATAACTATGTTCCAGGAAGTCATGCATGGAAAATAAAGAAAGATCCGGATAGATGGGGAAATAATTATAGTATTTGCTCGGATTCAGGAAAATGTTTTGTTGATAGGCTTAAACAATTACATATTTCGGATTTAATTCGCAAATGGAATATTACACTGCTTTCTAACGGAAATTACTATATTAGTCGCGATAGTAGTTACATGACTTATCAACAGACCGGATTAATTTCACTTGAAACATATACAACAGATTCCTTAGACGAAGAACGTGATCAAGAAAATCAGTGGATAATAGAGGAATATAATGAAGATAAAGAACAGAGTGCGGTTAACGACTAATCTGCATGGCAATGTGTTGGTTTGTTGAGTTGAACATGTAGGGGGTAATCGTCAACCTGTACAGTATGGGGGTGTGGTGAGGTTGGCTGTGTTGCATCTGTTTGGGTGGTGGGGTGTTGCTGGATATCTAGTTGTGTGGCTAAGACCTCTTGTGCGATGGTGGTGGCGTGTTGTTGTAGTGCTTGTTGTAGCGGTGTG
>JBCCEX010000066.1:0-7674 GCA_039030035.1 Myxococcota bacterium | reverse complement strand
GTGTAGTAGTTGGATGAGGGGCATGTTGGTGTTTTGGGGTAGTTGTAGGTGTACTACTGCGGCGTTGGTGGGGATGCGGTTGCGGTTGCCGGGGCCAAATAGGGTGTTGAAGTGGTGTTGGGCTTGATTGGCGGCTTGTTGGCTGTGAAAACGGCTGACGATTTCGTGGGCTAGTTGCATTTTTGCCTGTTTGGGGTGTTGTTGTTTGAGTTGGTCGAGCTGTTGGGGGTCTCGTAGGGATAGTAGGGTGAAGTAGCGCCACATGAGGTCGTCGTTGATGCTGAGGAGTTTGCCGAATTGATCGTTGGGGGGGTCGGTTAGGCCGATGGCGTTGTTGAGGGATTTGGACATTTTTGGGCCGACGAGTTGGCCGTTTTGTGTGCGGGCGTCGGTGCCTTCAAGTAGGGGGAGGGTGAGCACGCATTGGGGGGGGAGGCCCATTTGGCGCATGAGGTGGCGGCCCATGAGTAGGTTGAAGAGTTGATCGCTGCCGCCTAGTTCGATGTCGGCTTTTAGTACAACTGAGTCGTAGGCTTGCATGAGGGGGTAGAGCAGTTCGTGCATGCTGACTGGGTGGCGTTGTGCTAGGCGGGAGGCAAAATCGTCTCGTTCAATGAGTTGTGCTACTGAGCACTTGGCGCATAGGGTGATGATTTTATTGAGATCTAGATGTGAGAGCCATTGGGAGTTGAAACGAATCTGTGTTTGTTGTGAATCTAATATTCGAAAGACCTGTTTTTGATAGGTTTGGCAGTTGTGCTCGATCTGTTGTTGGCTCAGGGGGGGGCGCGTTTTGTTCTTGCCGGTGGGGTCGCCAATGCGTGCTGTAAAGTCGCCCACCAAAAAGATCACCTGATGGCCAAAGTCTTGCAGCTGACGCAATTTGGTCAGCAACACGGCGTGTCCCAAATGTAAATCGGGGGCTGTCGGATCGAAGCCTGCTTTGATAACCAAGGGTGTGTTGCTGCCATGGCTGTTGCGTAGTTTGTCGTGTAGTTCTTGGGTGACGTGCGCCTGCACTGTGCCACGTAAAATAGCCTCGATTTGGCGATTGGGGGGTAAAAAAGAGCTCTGATTGGTCATGAGGGTATTGTAGCAGCTGTTTGCTTGGAGCGTTTAAATTGGTGTCGAATTTGTTGGTGGCTGTGGGCAGGGCGGTTGCAAAGAAGGGCTGTTCGTTTTGTGGGCAGGTTGCGCCAGGGGGGAGCACATGGCTGTATATATACTGATCTGTCAGCACTTTGCGGATATATTCGCGGGTTTCGGCGTAGGGAATGCGCTCGATAAAAAGTTCGGGCTGCAGATGGCCAAAACGGCGCACCCAGCTCGACACGCGGCCCTTGCCGGCATTGTAGGCGGCACATACTAAATGGGGCTTGCCAAACTGCTGTTTGAGCGATCGGAGATACTGCATGCCTAGGGTAATTGAGTGGTATGGGGTATATAAATCGCTGCGGCTCGGGATTTTTCGCCCTGAGTGGCGCGCCACCTCTTTGGCGGTGCTGTGCAGCAGCTGCATCACACCAACAGCGTTGGCGTGGCTGCGAGCACGGCGCACAAAGTTGCTCTCTTTGCGCATAATGGCGTAGGCCATGTTCATGTGCACACCGGTGCGTTTACTGGCCGATTTAACTGTTTTGAGCCATGGGGTTGGGTAGGTTCGCTTTGTGGTGCTTTGCACGCGGGCAAGCAGCAGCTGTTTGTGCTGGTGCTCGGCCTCCATGGACTCTAGCGTTGCAGGAAGCTGCTGCAAGCGCTCGTGCGCCAGCAGGCCGTAGTAGCTCGTGGGCCACTGGTTTTGCACCAACGAGTAGGCGGTACGGGCCTGCTTGTGGCGATGCTGCAGCTGTAGGCTGTTGCCCAACCAAAAGAGATATTTGGCTTTTTTGCTGGAGTGTTCATATTGCCGCAGCAGACGTTGCAGCACGTGCTGTGCCTGTTTGGGGTGGTTTTGAATGCGGGCCACCAAGGCCAAATACCATAGGGTTTTTTCGTGCCACGCTGTTTCTTTTGTGGCAGATAAGCAGGCCTGCCAAAGCTGCTTGCTGTGGCTGTATCGCGAGACTTCGTAGGCCGAAAAACCGCTAAAAAAGCAGGCCTTGGCTTGCTGGGGGGTTGCCAATATGGGGGTTGCAGCTGCGGCATGGCTACATAGCAAGCACAACGCAGCAGCCAACAGCTGCTGTGGGATTTTTTTAATCAACATTCTCATCATTGTATCTATATTTGAGCCGTTTGTATCTGCTGCCGCTTGGGTGAGCGAGCCAAGGCAAATTGGTGCACAGTAGCACCTGCCTGCTGTAGCACACAAGCTGCAGCGCCCAGTGTTGAGCCTGTTGTGACAACATCGTCAACCAACAAAATGCACTTTTGCGCCACTTTGTGTTTGGCTAAGCGCAATGCATAGCGCCCCTGGGTTGCCATAATGCGTTGCTGGCGCGAGCTCGACAGCGATAGCGGCATATCGAGCCTGCTGCACAACAGCGCATCAAGCAGAGGGATTTGCAGCATTGTTGCCATGGCACGCGCAATGAGAGAAGGGAAGTCGAAGCCCCGCTTGATGCGTCGACGCCAGTGGGCCGGCACAAAACAGACCGCTTGCGCTTGCGCAAAAAAGCTATCGCTGGGTAGAGTGTTGCGACGCAGCTGCGACCAGTGACAAATCAACGCCTCTGCGCAGGTTTGATCGGGTCCAAACTTTGCCTGCTGCACCGCTTTTTGTACCGTATTCAAATACATGAAATCAGCCCTAATTTTTTGCTCGATACCATTTGCATCAAAGCAGATTTCGTTTTCACATAAACAACAAAAAAAACCCCCCTGTGATATGCAGTCACATACAGCACATCGACGCGGCAACATGGCCTCGACAAGGGGCTTTAGCAAGTTCATACTTCCTCGAACATTGCTTCATAATACAAAGCATACTATATCCTTACAGTAAAAACAAGTTAAACCTGTAAAAAAATCCCGTTCAGGCTGTAGCAAAACATCTAAAAACCAGCTGCAATGCGGTTGTTATGTGTGTGCACAGGCCAGCCGCAAAACGGCAGTTGTAGAAAAAAGCGGGCACTTTTTGCTATTTTTTGCCCGCACCACCCGATTTTGACGCCTTCATGGGGTTTTTGGCTTTCACCTGCACAGCCTCACCCAGATGAGCCAGTGCCCGCGGTGTGCGTTTGGAGGGCATCAGCCGAACCAGTGCCCCTTTGGCGCCAGGCACAGATCCCACAACACACAACGCATCCTCCTCCTGCAGCAATTTTGCTACACGCAGGTTAAGCGTAGTTGCCCGTTCGTTACCCATGTGGCCGGCCATGCGTTTACCCTTAAACACCTTTCCTGGAAATTCACGCTGCCCAATAGAGCCTCCTCCCCGAAAACTTTCGTGGGTACCGTGCGTTGCCGGAAAACCGGCAAAACCATGGCGTTTCATCACCCCAGCAAACCCCTTTCCTTTGCTCATTGCCGATACATCGACCGATTGCGTGTCTGCAAACAGCTCCACACCAATCGATGCCCCCACCTCATAAGACTCAAGCTGCTTTTGCGTTACACGAAACTCCTGCAGATGGCGTGTTGGCTGCACCTTTGCCCGCGCAAACTGCCCAGCTCGTGGCTTGCTGACAAGCTTAGAGCGAACAGCACCACTGCCCAACTGCAAAGCGTTGTAGCCATCGCGATCCACCGATCGTTTGGCCACCACACAGTTAGGCTGCACTTTTAAGACAGTAACAGGCAAGCGCTCACCATCTTGCACAAAAATCTGTGTCATCCCTACTTTGGTAGCCAATACACCCAACGCCATTGCTCACTCCTTTTGCCATGATATTTGACACTACGATACCGGCTATAAACCTTTTCGTCAACTTGAGTTTGCTTGCATGTAAGCAGAACCATCGCTCAGTCGCTTGTTAGGCGTATCATTCAATGCAAACACATTGCGGTGTGGGGGCTTTAGCAACACACCCAGCGACACCTTTGAAAGACGTGGCGCAAAAATTCGCCGCACGGATGGTTGTGGTATACAATAGGCCCATTGCGTGTTGAATAGTGGGAGTGGTATGCGCACGGTTGATTTGCCGTTGCTGACAATTGCCCTAATTTTTACGGTTGCTGTTTGTGGCGCTGTGGGGTTATGGGCGGGGCGATCGTCTAGCAACAAACAGGATTATTTTTTGGCCAATCGGCAGTTGCGGTGGTTGCCGTTATCGTTGACATTGGTTGCCACACAGGTGGGTGCCGGCATGATGCTAAGCACCAGCCAAGAGGCCTTTAACTCGGGTGTTGTTGGGCTGTTTTACAGCATGGGCATGGGGTTGGGGTTTTTGCTGCTGGGGTTTGGGGTGGCTGGGAGGCTGCGTGAGCTCAACCTTTGTACCACAGCGCAGCTGTTTGAGAGCCATTACGCCTCCAAAACCTTGCGGCGGTTTGCGTCGCTGTTGTCTGTGGTGACGCTGGGCGGGATTTTTACGGCGCAGGTTGTGGCATCGTACGAGATTTTGAGGCCGATTGCCGGTGATTGGAGCTTTTGGCTAATGCTCGTGTTGTGGGGCACGCTCATTGTCTACACGCTGTTTGGCGGGCTGCAGGCGGTTGTGGCAACCGATATTTTGCAGGTGGGCATTATTGTGGTTGCGCTGCTGGCAACATTTGTTGTGTGCTACAGCAGCGATGTTGGTACCGCAGCAGGGGCTTGGTTGAGTACGCGTGGCGGTGCACCAACGCAATTGCCGTGGCACAAGTGGCACAGCGTGTTGCTCATGCCGGCCTGTTACGCTCTTATGGAGCAAGACCTAGCGCAGCGATTTTTTGCCAGCAGCAGCAAACGTTGCGCCAGGCAGGCTGCCCTTGTGGCCGCTGTTTTGGTGGTTGCATTGGCGCTGCTGCCGCTGTACTTTGGCTTGCTGGCACGCAACCTGCTGCCGGCCACGCAAGAGGCAAGCACACACCCTCTGTTGCTGCTTATGGATAGCCTACATAGCCCGCTGTTGTCGTGTATTATGCTGTGCGCGCTGCTGGCTGCTATTAGCTCCACAGCCGATTCACTGCTGTGTGCGATCTCTTCTAATATTGTGTATGACTTTGGCAAAGATAGCAGCGTGAAGCTGTCGCGTTGGGTGACAGCAATTGTGGGGGTAGGTGGCCTGCTGCTGGCACCTTTAGCGGGCAGTGTGTTGGAGGTGTTAACGTTTAGCTATACCTTGTCGGTGTGCTGTCTGTTTGTTCCCATTGTAGCCTGTTTGCTCAAACTGCAGGTCTACCCGCAAGCTGCATGGACAGCCGCTATTTTGGGATTGGTAGGTTTTGTTGTTGCCTTGCTGCAAACGGCTGTGCATCACGATCTTAACCCCCTGCCGGCGCTTTGCTTATCGTTTATCGGCTACGTGGCAGCAACTTTATGGGCTAAAAACCAGCCCCACCACAGCCAGCAGCAGGCAGTATAGCGCAAACGGACGCAAGCTGTTGTGCTGAATAAAGCGCAAAAACCAAAACACAACCACATAGCCCGACACGGCCGCTGTGCTAAAGCCAACCAACAGTGGCCAAGCCATTTGTTGCAGCAGCTGCCTATCGGCAAACAGCTCAGGCAGACAGACCAGCGTAGCCCCCGTTAACGCCACAATTGCCATCAAAAACGAAAACCGAGCAGCAGTAGGCCGCTGCAGCCCCACAAACATGCCCGCAGCAATGGTGCTACCCGAGCGGCTTACGCCCGGCAGCAGCGCCAGCACCTGCGCCAGACCCATCCACACGGCCACCCACAGCGGCACACGAGACAGCCGCTGTCGGGTGCGAGCCGCCCGCCACTCAGCCAGCCACAACACCGCCGCTGTTACCATAAGCAAAGCCGCAGCCACTTTGCTTGAGCCCAACAGCCGCTCAATATCACTTTTGTACAGCAGCCCCACCACACCAGCCGGCACACAGGCAGCAGCCACCCACAGGCCCAGCAGCACCCAAGTAAACAGCCCCACCATGTGTTTGCGAGGCTCAATGAGCTGCGTGGGTGGTTGGTGCACACACTCCCACGCAAAATAGGCAACAAGCCCCACCACACTGCCCAACTGCACCAGCACATCAAACAAAAACAGCGCCTTGGGCTGCAGCGTGTTGTGCAGCTGCAGCAGCGTTTGCAGCAACACCAAATGGGCGCTAGACGAAACCGGCAGATACTCTGTGAGCCCCTGCAGCAAACCCAGTAGCGAGGCCTGCCATACATGCATTGTCATCATCATATCGATTTGTATACACCGCTATAAAAACCGACGCAAATTCGTGTAGCATAAATAGTATGATAGCAAACAAAACAGCGCCCGCAGATCACACCGTGCGTTTGGGTGTCAAAATCGCTGCCGCTTTGGCCGCCGTAGGGCTAGTCATCTATTTAAGAGAGGTGCTCACGCCGTTTGGTATTGCACTCACGCTCGCCTATTTGTTCAACCCGCTGGTCAATCGGGTGCAGCGGCAGATCGGCAATCGAACTTTAGCTGTTTTGTGCACATTGCTAGGTGTTGCCGTGGTGTACAGCGTGTGCAGCTATTTCATTTTGCAGCTTGTCATCAACGAAATGCGCCAATCGGGAGATCTGCTTGAGATCTTTTTAACCAACAAAGAGATTATTGCCAAAGCCAAAGATCTCATTACCCCCAATATGCTGCAGCAGCTGCAAGCCTACGTCTCACAACAAAACCTGGTGCAGCTGTTGCAGCAGCAGCAGCTGACCGCAGTGCTCAAAATGTTGACGCAGCATGTTGTACCACAAACGTGGAGCGTTTTTTCGAGCGTGATCGGCCTGATTTTGGGCATTGTCGGCATGCTGTTTATTGCGCTGTACACAGTTTTTATTCTCATCGATTTTGACACCATCAAAAACGGCATCCGCCATCTTTTTCCAACAAAAATCGGCACAAACCTACAGCAGACGTTCCACACATTCATGCAGCTAACCCACCGCTATTTTCGTGCGCAGCTATACATCTGCATGATTCTCACCGCGCTATTTGCCGCTGGATTTAAACTCATCGGCCTGCCCATGGCCGTTACCCTCGCCAGCTTGGTTGGCCTGCTAAATATGGTGCCCTATTTTTCTGTTATGGGCATGATTCCAGCAACAGTGCTAGCCGCCTTGCAAGCGCTCAAAACCGGTCAATCTTTTGTGCTGCTACTGCTGCTTGTTGTAGCCGTATTTGTCGCCATTCAGATCATTCAAGACACCCTGCTTACCCCCAATATCCTAGGCAGATCCACCGGCTTGAGCCCAGCCCTGTTGCTGCTATCTATCTCAATTTGGGGCAAACTGCTAGGTTTTCTCGGCCTCATTTTGGCCATTCCCCTCAGCTGCCTACTGGTAGCTGTGTACAGCAACAAAGTGGTGGGCACAGCTGGACTCGAACCAGCGACTTCTACCGTGTGAAGGTAGCACTCTACCACTGAGTTATGCGCCCACTACCACAGCCTGCCCAGAAGAGGACTCGAACCTCCACGAAGCCAATGCTTCACTAGGACCTGAACCTAGCGCGTCTACCAATTCCGCCATCGGGGCACTTCATACCACCGCTTGGGTCGGGGTGACAGGATTTGAACTTGCGACCTCTTGATCCCGGCTACATCAGCCGGATGTGCTGGTTTTAGATGAACCGACGGTAGGTTTAGATATCGAACGCCGTTCGG
>JBCCEX010000065.1:0-7730 GCA_039030035.1 Myxococcota bacterium | reverse complement strand
TGAAATGAGCTTTGTCACGCCACAGCAAGTGATGCAGCTTGCCGAAAAGCTGCTTGTGCATCTGTTTCGCGATGTGCTGCATGTCACACTGCCGCAACCATTTGCTGTGCTGACCCACAGCGAAGCACTACAGCGCTTTGGCACCGACAAACCCGACATCCGTTTTGCGCTACAACACATCGACCTAACGCAGCTGTTACGGCAGCACGATGGCGGCAATGTGGCCGTTTGGCGCGATACGCTGCAGCAGAAAAACAGTATAATAAAAGCGCTGCGTGTGCCGGCTGCATGCAAGTTGTCGCGCGCCCAACTCGACAAGCTCGAAACCCATGTGCGGCAATGGGGCGCTGCAGGCCTGGCGCGTGCTAAAATCACCGGCGCAAGTTGGAGCCAATCTCCTTTTGGCAAAACCATCACCCCACAACTGTTGCAGGCGATTAACCAAGCCTGCGCGGCGGCTGAAGGAGACACACTGCTGTTTCAGTTTGGCGAAGCTGGTAGGGTGCACAGCGTACTTGATCGACTACGTCGGCTGCTGGCACAGCAGTTTGATCTTATTGCTGCTACAAAAGCCCCGGCATGGCAGCCGTTGTGGGTTGTCGACTTTCCGCTGTTTGAGCCAGGCGATCAGCCTGGCAGCTGGGTTGCCTGCCACCACCCTTTTACGGCGCCAAATCCGCAAGATATTCCGCTGCTGGCCAGCAACCCGGCCGCATGTAAGGCGCAAGCATACGATCTTGTGTTAAATGGCCATGAGATTGGTGGCGGCTCTATCCGCATTCATGATACCGCTTTGCAGTCGCAGCTGTTTGATGTTTTGGGGATTGACGCAGCAGCACAGCAGCAGCAGTTTGACTTTTTATTACAAGCATTACGCTATGGCGCTCCGCCCCACGGCGGCATCGCCTTGGGGGTTGATCGACTCTGCATGCTCATGGCACAAACCGAATCGATTCGCGATGTGATTGCGTTTCCCAAAACCATGCGTGGTGTTGATCCGTTTACCGGCTCGCCTAGCCCTGTGAGTGAACAACAGCTGCAGGAGCTGCACTTAAAAAAGCGATAACCACCATGTCGATACCAGCAAGCCGCTGCACAATGGGAGATGCATGATTCCAATTTGGATCATGATGCCCTTAATGCTGGTCGGAGTGGCATCGGGCATAACAAACAGCCTGTTTGGTTTTGGCGGCGGCTTTGTTGTGGTGCCGGCCATGTACTGGACCATGCGTTCGTTGGGCAACCTGCCCGAGCAGATCTGCATGAAAATAGCTGTTAGCACCGCTTTAATGGCGCTCAGCGTCAACACAATCCACTGTGTGATGCGCCTGCATGCCGACAAAAAAATCGACTGGACCCGAGTGGTTGACTACCTGCTACCGATCGCTTTGGGAGCTATGATCACATCCTTCACCTCGCAAAAATTACCTGGGGAGATCATTCGCAAGCTGTTTGCTCTGTATCTTTTTATTGCCATTGTCATTAACATACAAAAAAAGAGCATTCAAACCAGCACCAAGTCATCATGGCTTTGGATCTACCCTTTTGGCATGTTTGTTGGCTCTTTTGCATCACTCGTTGGCGTTGGCGGCAGCGTGTTTACTGTTTCGCATTTTAGACGGCAGGGCTTGCAGATGCAGCACTGTGTTCCGATTGCCGTTACCTTGGTGCTGCCCGTTAGCATCATTGGTACTCTCTCTTATATTTGGGCCGGCTGGGGTGAAGCGGCCCAGCTACAACTACCGCAATATAGCTTAGGCTACCTCAATCTGCCGGCTGTGATGCCTATTGTGCTGGGTGGCTATCTTGGCATTGAAATTGGAATTTTTTTAGTCAGATGGATTCCAGAACGCCTCTATGTGCAATGTTACATCGCGCTGCTAACAATTTCCTTTATTGCAATGATTATTAAGTAGAGATCCTGCCTATTGCAGCTGCAGCGGCCACCAACAAACCAACTGCGGCACCTATGAACACAACATGTACATGATCCGTACAACCCCTGCACATAACTCTTTTTTCACACAAAACACAAAGCCATAGGTGCATTTTGTTGCATGATGCGGTATAACAAAAGCACAGACCAAACAGTAGGTTTGTAAATAAGGAGGTTGATTTCATTGGCGGCAAAAACATTGGTTCGTGACGGAGAGTCGGTTGAAAGAGCTTTGCGACGCTTTAAACGCAAGGTAGAGCAAGAGGGTATTCCTGGCGATATGCGCAAGGGGCAGTACTACCTGAAGCCCTCACAAAAGCGCAAATTGAAGAAAAGAGCAGCGAAATCTAGAGCGCGCAAGCGGCAGCAGCAGCGCACGCAGATCCTGCCCTTTTTTAAGGTGTAAGGCGCTCTAGCGTTCTAGGAAATGCAATAGCCTCGCGCAAATGTGCCAGGCCGCACACAAAAGCCAACAATCGCTCAAGCCCCAAACCAAATCCAGAGTGAGTAATGCTGCCGTAGCGGCGTAGATCGGTGTACCACTGTAGCTGCTTCTCAGAGAGGTTGTGCTGTTTGATCGATTGCAGCAGCAGATCAATATTCTCCTCACGCTGACCGCCACCAATAATTTCGCCGTAACCGTCGGGAGCAAGAATATCAAACGAACACGACAGCCGTTCATCGTCGGGGTGCTTTTTCATGTAGAACGCTTTCACTTGAGCAGGAAAGTGGGTCACAACAATGGGGCGATCAAAAAAGTGACATAGGGCGGTCTCATGCGGTGAACCAAAATCCATGCCCCAGGTGATCTGCAGCTGCTGCTTCAGCTGCGGATCAGACTCCTTGTCGCGCAGCTGCGCCAGTTTGGCCAAAGCTTCGTCGTAAGTTAGCCGCACAAACGGCCTGCTCACCCTGTGCAAAATATCGAGGTCACGACCCAACACCTGTACCAATTCACGCTCATGCTGCTGCACAATCTGCTGCACCACAGCAGATAAAAACTCAGTCGCTAGCTCAATGACCCCTGCTAGATCCATATAGGCCGCCTCGGGCTCTACCATCCAAAACTCATTGAGATGGCGGCGAGTCTTGCTCTTTTCGGCACGAAATGTTGGCCCAAAACAGTAGGTTTTGCCAAAAGCCATGGCGCAAGCCTCCTGATATAGCTGCCCCGACTGCGACAAATAGGCGGGGCGATCGTCAAACCACGATGTAGAAAAGAGTGTGGAGGTTCCCTCGCAGGCATTTGCTGTCAAAATCGGGCTGTCGACCAGCAAAAATCCAGCTTTGTCTAGGGTATCGCGAATAGCCCGCACAGCAGTTGCGCGAATACGCAAGATAGCATGTTGCCGGCGTGAGCGAATCCACAAATGGCGGTGATCAAGCAAAAAGGCGTGGCCATGCTCCTTTTTGGTAATAGGATAGTCCCGGGTACCCCCTACATGTTGCAACTGGCTGCCCAACAGCTCAAAGCCACAAAAAGGGGCACGCGGATCCTTGCGTACATGGCCATGCACACAAATAGCCGACTCTTGTACCAGCTCCTGCAACATACTCCACACCTGCGGGCTCACCTGCGACTGTTTGAATATACACTGAATAAAACCAGAACCGTCTCGAATTTGCACAAACTGCAACTTACCTGAGCTACGCTGGTTGTACAGCCATCCCTGCAAAGTAACCTCCTGCCCTTCGTACTGCTCAATGTCGTGAATACGGACAATAGAAATATTGTTCTGTTGTTGCTTCGTCATGCAACCATGCTAACGCAACGTGGCTAGGCTGTACAAGCGGGCAAGCTAGAGCTTGCTTTGAATGAAACAACAACATACTAAAGAGTTCGCTAGCAACCAAACAATCCGAAGGGCTCAAGCAGACCGCTGCCTACATGCAGCGCGCCAACACCCAAGAGGGACATCTGCTGCTGTTTGATCGCCGTGCCGGCAAGAGCTGGGATGAACGTATCTGGATCAAGCAAGAGCAAGCGCCTGATGGTCAAGCAATTACTGTTTGGGGGTTGTAGCTGTTTGTTTGGTTCCTATTTGGGTGCCAACTATATTTTCAAATGAAGAAAAACGGTAAAGCAGTCGTGATGATGGTTATAGCCACCTTTGTCTTTTCGCTAACATTGATAGCTCGCTGTCTGAGCATTGCCGAACCATTGGCCGTTTGTGGCTTAATCTCTTTTCCTTTGAGATGCCAGCAAGGCAACTGCTTATCGTTCATACCCGCATCATCCAACCGAATAACCCGACCATCTGCGTGAAAAAGCAGCGGCCAAAACGTTTGACTGCTTTGTCTGTATTTTGAGCAGACCAATAGATGCTCTTGTGGATATGTGTCTAGCTCAACTTTAACAGGGTGAAAGAGATTATCTTTATCTGGATCACTGGCGACAACACGAGAGCCATCGGGTAACTGAATCTCAAACTTTCCTATGCCACTCACAGGGCATGTATGCATAATAAAGTCAATGCTGTTATCGTTGGCCAGCGCATGCTTGAAGAAAAAATCACTGTGTTGATCATCATGGTACTCCTGACCAGAATCAAGCGACACCTCTGTGCCTGCATCGCAGTTTTGCTCGATCAACTGCTTTGCCTCGGTATAACTGAGAGTGGTTTTGGAGCGCTGTGCCGCATCGGCAGCAGTGGCTAGCTGACTGGTATTGCTATTTACATCATCACTACAGCCGGCAAACAGCGACAAAACGGTAATGCAGGCAAGATTCTTACAGATTGTCTTCATTGAGATGCTCCTTAAAGACTTACAAATAAACAACACACATGAGCCGCATGTTATTCCCCCTGCCGCCACAATAACCATAACGTGACAGTTGATGGTTAACCGCAGCTACAAAACACAAGGCTGCCCCACCAAACGGGTACAGCCCAAGTTGGCAAAATGTGAGGCATTGTATAGCTGCACATGCGAACCAAGCGTGCTGCGAGCTACCTGCCACAGCATGCTGGGCAGCGATACGGCGGGAGTACGCTGTAGCACATCTAACCAACGAGCTGTAAACTGGTTGCCTAGTGGTGTGTGCAGCTGTGGATCGAAAAACTCGCTAAAGCTTACCTCTTGTTGCCTTGTGGCAGACAACACCACAACGTTAGGTAACGCATGCCGTGCAACCGCTTCGCCAAAAATACCGGCATGGCAGGTGTCTACAGCTAAAAACAGGCGGTGAAACGACAGCTGTTGCAGGGCCTGCACCAGATCTTCGGGGCGCAGTAGCTTGCTGGATAACAGCGCGCTGCCAGCAGCGGGTTCGGTTGCTTGAGCGTGATCGAGATACAGGCCGTTATGGCCGGCGTGGCCTGTTAAGTAGATAAACAGATTAGACTTTTGTGGTTGCACAAAGTTGCTATTTTGGTTTGCAGCATCGCTGCCAATTGCACATGGCTTGCGCAGACACTTACGGGTAACAGCATTGCCAGCCAAAATGTGCAGCACATCAGCAGTCGTGACGGCATTGCGGCAAGATCTGCTGCTGCCACACAAACGGTAATTAATCTGGTTGGGCCGATACAAATTAACGCCATTGATACGATTCATAACACTGCCCATATAAGCATTTTGTGGGTGTCTGGCTAAATCATCGGCAGCAATGGTGACGATGTTTTCTTGACCTGCCCCATGTGTCAGCAGCCAATGGCGCACTGCCAGCAGATCGGATTGATGCCGATAGTTGTGCCAACCATAAGAAGAAGACAGCAGCAGCACCTGTGTGTTATTGTTGATAAAGGGCATTGATTTGCCGCAGTGTACATCTGCTGTTGCTGCACTGTTTTGACGGTGGTCAAAAAATTGCGATGTCACAACAAAATCACCATTTTTGGCCACCCGCACCGTTACAATATCTTGCAGCAGCGTCGATTGACCTGCCAAACGACGCAGCTGATAGCTTGCTGCCACTGGATCAATATCTAGGTCGGGATCAAACGTTAGCAAACCCGCTGCACCACCCAATTGCAGCGGTTGCCCCGCTTGCATTGCCTCAACCGCTTGCCCAATGCCAGCCCTACCCCAGTACGCTACCATAGAGTCTGCACGATGCTGCCGCTGCTGTTGAGCATTTTTTTGCATGGCATCGGCTAAAGCCATAAAGCCACTGTTAGCCAAAGTTTGCGATGCATCGATAAACTGTGGCAGATGAGCAGATGCAGTTGCCGACATGAAAGAATCTGCAGCGCGTGTTGATGCCGCAAGCCTCTTTTGCACAAGAGCATAAAAAATCCACAACACCGCGTCGTATATCTGTGCAGCATAAGCAGGTGGCTGGCGCGCGAACTGCTGTTGGTAAGCATTGGCAAATGCCGTATTGTCATGCGCTGCAGGTGTTATGCTGTAAACCGCCTCTGCCGTTAGCTGCTGTGCATCGATCGATTCTGTTACCAGTATAGGAATTTGTCTATCTAGCTCACGCACAGCCTGCACAATGCAAGTGATCTGCTGTGCTGTAGCAGCAGCTACAACCAATACATCGGGCTGCTTTGCCTGACTGTGCCAAGCAGCAGGGGCTAATGCCAAAGCATTGTGAGCCACTGTACGACAACTCTGATGCGAAAATGGCACATCGGCACGCTGTAGAGATGTGAGTTGCATAGAAGATGCTGCAGCCAGTAGATCGATCCAATCCGCATAGGTATCGCCGTAACTATCAATCTGCATCGTTTGCACGCGTGACACAGGCACCATTTTGCTGTCGCGCGTAGCAATCACAGCCATGCGCGAGTACCCCATAGCAGTTATCGACTGCAGCACAGCATGAGCCCGCATGACATCTGAACCAACGCTGCGCCATACAAACTTGGCATTTTCTGGCTCATTTTGTATGACATGCGCCAGCTGTGCAGTCGTTGCCGTTGGGGTAACAAGCGGTTTTTTGGCCGCAAGCAATACATGGGCAATATCCACCAATTGGCTTGATGGGATCGCAGCAACAACAGCCTCAACCGCATTATCTGCAGCAAGCTGCTGCGCTACAGCGTGCATGTTTTTGTCACCAGCATGATGCAGCTTGTGCACCACAGCCTGCAAACAGACCCCTGTTTGCTGTACATATGCATTGACATTGTGCACCGCCCAATCCGCTGCTGCATGCCAAGCCGACACTGTATCTGCGTTGGCGCCACCAGCGAACAGCACGCCAATCTGCTGCAGCTCACCTGACCCACAAGGATTTGACTCGCCGACAGGTGTGTTGCTACATGCACACAACGGCAACAAAAAGGTGAATCCTACCCAACCAACATTTCTAACCAGAAAAAGCATATCGGTTGACAGTTTGTTGCCTCACTGACTAAACAGGTCCATCACCTAAACCTGAAATATCCCGAATCCCGCCAGGCGGTTTTGGTTACCAGCTGGCAAACATCAAAATTGCCGCTATTGCCATAGACAGCAAGCAATGACAGGAGCGCAAAACAAATAGGTTTTTTACAAATTTCTTTCATATTCATTCTCCCCTCGATAAAAACAAAATCCCACAAGCTGTTATTCCTTACTCACATTCCGCGCATGATCCTTATAGTCTTCGCATACACCTTTTTGATTTTTCAGATTTTTGTTTTTCATTCGTCGCAGGTAAGAATAATTTGATTTTTTCTCCATTGTTTTGTCCTTTGCAGTATGGAGAAGTACTAACACGCAGGCCCGTCGACTTACGTGCTGCTCAAATTCTATCAATTCATACACCGAAAAACAATGACAAAAATATTTTGTATCTCTTCTTTTATTCGCCCTTGATTGCAGTACCACGCGTTGCTAGCATCGATCTCATGATGGCAAG
>JBCCEX010000064.1:0-7801 GCA_039030035.1 Myxococcota bacterium | reverse complement strand
TCGATCGCCTTAACGATGTGCGAGTCTGGTACGACGGTTATTGTATTGGCGAGGACAATCCGACGGCGATCTACAATCCTTGGTCATTGATCAGCTACCTGGCTAATCCTACAAAAGCCCCGAAGCCTTATTGGGTTAACACCAGTGATAACGCAGTTGTTCACACGCTGTTGCGCGCAGCTGATGCAGATACAAAAAATGAACTCCTGCAACTGCTGTCGGGCAGCTCCAAACATGTCATACGCCCTATCTTAGACGATGCGCCGCTGCGTATGCTGACAGGGTCGGCGCGTGAGCTGTGGAGTCTGTTGCTGGCTTGTGGCTATGCCACGTGCGATAAGATTGTTCGCCCTCAAGATGGAGGAGCCCCACAAGCTTATTTGCGTTTGCCTAATACGGAAGTTAAAAGCTTGTACACAGACTTAATTGGGAACTGGTTTTCACAAGAGCCACGTAACCAGCAAACGGTTGGCATGATCAAGGCGTTGCTGGTTGGCAACGGTGAGATATTCAGCCAAAGGCTACGGGCATTTATAAGCACAAGCATGAGTTACTTTGACATGGGCGGTTATGATCCAGAACGTGTATATCAAGCATTTGTATTGGGTCTGCTTGTGCAACTGGAACAAGATTATCGCCTGCGCTCGGAGCGTGAGACCGGAGAAGGTAGAGCAGATGTACTTTTGATTCCTAAACAACAAGGTAAACCAGGGATTATTTTGGAGTTCAAGCTAGCTGAAGAGGTTTGGGGAAAACAGGATCAAGCAGTTGTGGAGCAGGGCTTGCATCAGACTGCCCAAGAAGCGTTGCGGCAGATTAAAGATAAGAATTATGCTGCTGAGTTTGCCGACCAGAATTGCAGTTTTGTTCTAGGTATTGGAGTTGCTTTTGTGGGTAAGCAGCTCGCAACGGCTTATGAGCGGTTGTCGTGAGCAAGTCAATGCTTAAAACCGGCGAAGAAAAAAGTTGGCACTTTTGCAGCTATGTGTCACCGGGCCTAATAGGAATGACGCCGCAAAGCCTGTACTGCCTGGCGAATGCGGGTGAGGCAGCGCTGCTTGCCCAACACCAACATGGTGGCAAACAGGGGTGGGGTGGCTTTTTTGCCGGTTACCATGAGGCGAATGGGCATGAACAGATCGCGTGTGCGTATTTGATGTTTGTTGCAAAAGTCGCGTAGCTGCTGCTCAAGCTCTTGTTCTTGTTGAAAGGGGAGGGTGGCAATGAGATCAAGCAGCTGCTCATAAAGCTTTAGTGTTGGTTTTTTCTCTAGCCCTTTTATGCAGTAGTGAGAGGGGTCGATGGTGACGTCGCCTGCAAAAAAGAAATCGGCATACTGCCAAAAATCATCGCTGCGGTTGATGCGCTCTTGCACCAGCGGGGCAATTTGTGTGAGATAGCTGGGGCAAAACAGCTGCTGCTGAATATATTCTACCCATTGATCGGTACTTAAGCGCTCACGCAGATAGCGGCCATTGAGCCACAGCAGCTTATCAAGGTCAAACACTGGGCCGCCTAAAGAGATACGGCTAAGACCAAACTGCTCGACAAACTCCTGCAGCGAAAACATCTCTTGGCCGTCGGGCATCGAAAAGGCCATGAGACCCAAAAAGTTGAGCAGTGCTTGCGGCAGGTAGCCGGCCTGGCGAAAGTAATCTAGCGACACAGGGTTTTTGCGTTTCGACACTTTGCTTTTATCGGCATTGCGCAGCAAGGGTAGGTGGCCAAACTGCGGCGCCGTAAAACCTAGGCACTCATAAAGCAGCACATGCTTGGGAGTCGAGCTGATCCACTCTTCGCCGCGCAGCACATGGGTAATTTTCATGAGAGCATCATCAACCACATTGGCTAAGTGGTAGGTCGGAAAGCCATCGCTTTTAAGCAGCACCTGATCATCAATCTCTGTGTTTGCAATGCTAATAGGCCCACGCAGCAAATCGGTAAACTGCGTCACCCCCTCTTGCGGCACCTTCAGCCGCACCACAGCCGGCACACCCTGCTGTTTGTCCTGCTCAATTTCAGCAGCATCGCGCTGCCGACAACGCCCATCGTACCCCGTTGGCTGCCCCAACAACCGCTGCCGTTGCCGCAGCTGTGTCAACCGCTCAGGCGTACAGCTACACCAGTAGGCGTGGCCAGCATCAAGCAGCTGCTGCACGTGCTTTTGATAAATCTCTTTGCGTTCACTTTGGCGATAGGGGCCGTGATCTCCCCCCACATCGGGGCCTTCATCCCAACGCAACCCCAGCCAATTCAGGGCCGACAAAATAGCCTGCTCACTATGTGCGCTCGAGCGTTTTTGATCGGTGTCTTCAATACGCACCACAAAGGCGCCATTTTGATGGCTACGAGCAAAGGCATAGTTAAACAGCGCCACATAAGCGGTGCCTACATGTGGCTCACCTGTAGGAGAGGGGCCAATACGAACGCGAACATGATCTTGTGCCATTTCCTCTTTATGTAACACAAACAACCGCCGTGCGCTAGGTGGCTAATCAGCATGGGCACAATTTAACCTGTTCATAAAAATATATACTTAAGAATTTAAAAAGGAATTTTTTATAATTTAGTATTGTTTTATTAATAGAGAAATTAAGCAAGAAAAAAGTATTGCTAATGAATAAGTCTCAGTCTATTAATGCGGTAGCAGCAGAGGAGGATTTTAAGTTGATTGAGTTTGAAAAAATATGGCATGCGGCAACGGTTACATTGCCAATTATTATTCACTAAATGAAATGAGTTTTGCTTATTTATCAAAAGTTCGTCAGGGCTATATGCAAGCTCTTCATTACCAACATCTGGTATGCGACGAGCTCTCGCTCATATAGAGATGTCCGATAATTTATATTATGTCAACTTTAGTCTAGGGCCAGTCTTGGCGGGCCTTAGGCACAGTCTACTGCTGCAATTGCCAAGAAGCGTAAACGCATCAAGCAGGTGGCACTGCCCTTGCTGCCTTGGGTTGAGTAAGACAGATGGATGAGATAGAAACTCTTTTTGCTGAGTGTTAGAAGACTACTCAGCTAATTGCCGTTGCGCTTGGCGTTTGATAACAATCCATCCGACGATGGAGGCGGCAACAACAAATAGGGAGATAAACTGGCTGGTGGAGAGTATTCCATCAATAACAAAACCGCGGGCTTTGTCGCCGCGATATAGCTCTAAAAAGGAGCGTAGAAGGGAGTAAGAGATCATGTAGGTAAAAAATACTTGTCCATAAAATCGGCGTCTGGGTGATACGTATAGCAGGAGGAAAAAGAGGAAGATACAGCCGATAGATTCTGCTAACTGTGATGGAAACAGTGGCAGTGTTGTATGCAGTGTTTGCATGAGTTGTGTGACAGATTCGGGCATGCTTTTGATCAAATTATTGTAGGCAATGGAGTCTGGTGGAAAGCGTAAAGCGATGGGAAAATCGGCCACTACCTCGCCTGCATGGTCGATGTGATAGACATGCTTGCCAAAGCAGCAGCCGGCAGCCAGGCAGCCTAATCGACCAACGGCTTGTGCCAAGGGCACTCCCAATACGGCAATGTCGGCGAAGGCAAAAATGGGGATTTTGTTGGCGCGGCAAAACAGAATAAAAGCGGTTAGGCCGCCTAAAAAGTTGCCCCAGTAAACAGAGCCGCCCTCCCACAGGGCAAGAAATCGCGGGATCCAAATGCCTAAGCGGTTGACGTAGCTCCATGGCTCGACGACAAAAAACGACTGCCACTCGACCATGATAAAGACAATGCGGCCACCAATAATGCCGCCAACTAGCGCCCAAAAGCCGTAGTCTAGCATCTCTTGATCAAACTGCCCCTGGCGCAGGCCCTGGCGATAAGAGATATGAATCGCCAGCAAAAATCCGGTTGCTACCAAAAAGCCGAAGGTGTAGATGGGAAGGTTGAGTAAGGGAATGCGAATCAGCTCTGGCAACATGTTATTTGTCTCCTCCTATAACTTATTTTATGACTGTATCATTCATTTTTGTTGCGACCTATAGCAGCAGCGTTGGCCACAGCAAAGCAATGGCTACTGTTTGCCAGGTAGCTGCGGCTAAAAAGGGGCCAAACGGAATGGCCTGTTCAGCCAGCTGATTGTCGTCGCTCTCTGCGTGCCACTTTTGTGGAATCCACGGTTTTTGGGTAATGCGATAAAACAGGTGCACAACAACGCTTTGCAGACTGGCCAAAAAGAGAATCATCGGCAGCCACAAAAATCCAACATAGGCGGCAATGCCGGCAAGAAGCAGCGGATCGCCCCACCCCATTGCGGTTTGTTGGGGTTGCAGCCGTTTGCGGTACTGTAAGATTTTGGTGCTCATCAGCAGCACAGCACCCAACGCCGCAAAAGCTGCTGTGCTTGCTGCAAAGCGCTGCAGCAGATTGACCGATAGCACACAGGAGCTCTTGTCGAACCCCATGTCTGACAGGGCTGCAAACCCCCATCCAGATAGCAGCAGTAAAATAAGCAGATTGAGTGGCATCCAGCCTGTTTGTGCATCTAAATAGGCAATGGCCAGCAGCAACCAACATAGGCAAAATAGCTGCAGTGTGCAGATGCTGTTGCCCCAGCGTGCGGCTAGTAGACACAGCAGTAAGCCACACAACAGCTCTAGCAGCAGCAATTTGGGTTGAATTTTTGTATGGCAGTGGCGGCAGCGCCCCTGTAGTAATAGGAAAGAAAGCAGTGGAATGAGATCGTACCAAGCCAATTGTGTGTTGCACTGCATGCAAAAAGAGCGGGGTCGCCACAGACTCATACCACGAGGAAAGCGCTCAATTAGAGCCCCAAGCAGGCTGCCAAAGGTGGCGCCAGTAGCAAACAGCAGCAACATCAATACTGCGTAGGCAACTGCAATGCTCAGATCAATCATTGCCATGTTGTGCAGCATCATTCCCTTGCTGTTGTGAAGCGTTATCGCCACACCCGTGTGGTACCGACTTGTCATCACCATGTAGCCGGCAAAACTGTTGCCACAACAGCTGTTTTAATGCGGCAATGCCTTTGTTGTTGGCAGAGCTAATGGTAAGCAGTGGCACATTTGCATCAACAACACGAGCCAAAGCGGTAAAACAGGGGCTTTGTTGCGGATCGATATCGCCCAGCAGATCGCACTTGGTCAGCACCACAACTTGAGGCAGGGCCGATAACTTTGGGCTGTAGCAGTGCAGCTCATGCCGCAGCGCTTTATACCTGTTTACAACCTGTTGCGGATCTGCAACGCCCGGCTCTTTGCTGCTCAAGCAGGGCTCTACCAAATGACACAGCAGACGCACGCGCTCCAAATGTTTGAGAAATCGAAAGCCCAAGCCTGCTCCCTCACTCGACTTCTCGATTAAGCCAGGAATATCGGCCATAATATAGGACTGCTCATTGTTGAGATAAACCACCCCCAGCTGCGGGCGCAGTGTGGTAAAGGGGTAGGCACCAATTTTAGGGCGTGCCGCGCTCATGGTGGCTAGCAGCGTGGACTTGCCGGCATTGGGAAACCCCAGCAGCCCCACATCGGCCATCAATTTGAGGCTTAATGTAATGGTGCGCTGTTGCCCCGGCTCACCCTGCTGTGCAAATGTAGGGGCTTGCCGCGTAGAGCTCACAAAGTGTGTGTTGCCCAGCCCCCCTCGCCCACCGCGGCATATGGTTGCTTGCATGCCGTTGGCTGTTAAATCTGCTAGCAGCTCTTTGGTTTGGGCCTCAAACACCTGCGTGCCAATGGGTACAAGCAGCACACAATCTTCACCACAAGCACCATAGCAGTTTTTGGGCATGCCCGACTGGCCATGTTGCGCCTGTAGCCGTGGCCGATAGCGCAGATCCAACAGCGAGCGTTTACTGGCATGCGCCTGCACAATCACATGCCCTCCTCTGCCACCATCGCCACCGGCAGGCCCTCCCTGCGGCACACCCTTTTCACGTCGCCAGGCCACAAGGCCATTGCCACCGTTGCCTGAGCAGACCCACACAGTGGCTTCATCGACAAATTGTGTTCTCATACCGTACCGCTGCCAACACCCACAAATAAAACCATCATATCACCATAATTGCGTTGCCACACGACTTTGTAGCAGTCGGGCAAGGCAAAAGGCGACTCTTTGTGGCAACGCAACACCGCTAAACCCTGTGGCTGCAACAAAGCAGATAGCTGCTGCCAAAACTGCTGCGGCAGACGCAACGGATAGGGTGGATCAACAAATATCAAATCGTATGCCCTACCCCGCTGCTGCACAAACAGACAGGCATCTTGCTGCAACACGCAACAGCAGTTTGCAGCAGACAACGCAACAATGTTTTTTGTCAGGCAGGCAGCTGTCTGCGCATCGCGCTCTACAAATGTAGCATGTTGCGCCCCACGCGACAGCGCCTCTAGCCCACTGCTGCCGCTGCCAGCAAATAGATCCAACACCCGCATGTTCTCAAACCGACTTGCCCCCGAAGTTGCAAGAGCTGAAAAAATTGCCTCACGTACCCTTGTGGTAACAGGCCTCACCCGACCAACAGCAGCTGCCGACGGCACATCAATCCACCGCCCTCGCCACTTGCCCGCCACAATGCGCAAGCGTCCAGTTGATTTTTGCGCTGCCATGCTACAACTTTGCCGTAGCGGTAGTCATCTGCTGCTGCAACAACTGCTTGAGCGAACCGCTGATATGCTTCAACCCATTTGACCCTGCCGTCACCTTAGCAATGCTCACCCGCAACTCTTTAACAATTTGCCGCTGTGGTTTATGCGAACAAAGTAGCTCCTGCACAATGCGGTAACGATTGGCCAACGACTCCCGCTCGTTAAATGTCAATAGCAGCCTAAGCAGCTCATTCATATGCTGCTCATCTTGCACCTGCAGCAGCAGCTGTACCAGTTGATTCCAGCCGGCGGGATCATCTCCCACTATAATAGGGCCGGCCGCTTCCTTGACTGCCATTTAGCTTCTCCCCAATATAACCGCATAATTTACATCTATTTATGAAAACAATAAAACAAGCTTGCATCTTTTGTGGTGTCGTGTCAAGTTGTTGGCATGGTTATGAATAAATTCTGCTACGGGGATCACATATGGAAGAATCTTGGGAAAATGGTAGGAATGTACCCATAAAAGAAAATAGGCATCGCATCAAATGCATTTCGTTAGAAAATTACGAAAGAGACGAATATGGGTTGCAGAGATTTCAGAAAGATTTTCAAGCCTGCATTCGCCCGTTTGTGTTCACCATGGATTCTATAAGAGAACTTATTGTTAAATCATTGCTTTGCATATCAACAGTAAAAGGGCTTATTGAGAGTGGGAATGGCGGAATAGAAGAGGCTGTTAAAAGAGTTATTAAACACTGGAGCTTTTTAAAAAAAGAGAGTAATTTAGAAGAAATAATCCTGTTTAGAGACTGTATTTTAGGATACAAAAGATTACCGTTAGTACAACTTGAACTACTAACCGAATTTAAGGAGTTAAAAGAGTACATTGGTTGCAACGAGAAAATAATTGACGAAAATCTAGGAAATTCCTTAAAAAACGATATAACAGAAGAGGCTCTTGTGCTTTCATCTAAAAATGAAACATATTTTAATTATACGCTTTCGATGTATAAAGAATTCGTAAATAATAAAAATTATAAAAGCGAGAAAAAAAAGAGGGTTAGAAGCATGATAGAAGAGATAGAACTTTTAATAGAAAAGATGAACTATGACACTATTTTTTCAACTGAACATCCAGAGATAATACTAAAAGGAATACAAGAAAAATTTAGACTTTTTCCTGTGAATAAGAAAAAAGAGGATGATATTAAAAACCTGCAAAAATATTTAAAGCAAAAATTATGG
>JBCCEX010000063.1:0-7825 GCA_039030035.1 Myxococcota bacterium | reverse complement strand
TTGCGCTTTGGAAAAAGTTTCGGGTCCAATACAGCAAAGACTCGCGTAAATGTGTTGTGGGAGGGCATGCCATGCATGTGAGCATATTGCATAGACACCTGCTTGCCACGTAAAGTGTGGCAAAATCAACCGCATCTCTACTCATGTAGTAAGCACCTGAAGATGCCTTTATATGCTTTTTTTAATGCGTCGGCCCTGAGCATCGAGCGACTGCAACAAGTCGTTATTGTTGAGGTGTCACCCCTGCTTTGGGAGTTTGCCTTAGACAACGTTGAAGACAGCACCAACAGGGAAGAAGCCTGTGAACCATTCCTCTAGCCCCACTACCTCACGAGTGGGCCGACAATTTGGACCTAAAAATCGCTCCCAGAAACGACACAGGGAAGATCGTGTTTGCATATGAGACGGCATTCAAAAAAATTTTTAATTGGACTTTAAAGAAGAGCTGCATATCAGCAACAGCAATTGACAAACACGCATTGTCTCAAGCATGATAGTGAAAGAGAGTTACAGCATATGAGAGGAGTAATGGTGCATCCGTGGGGTAGGCTATTGTGTGTGGGGTTACTAGCAAGCGGTCTTTGTTATGCGCAGCAAGCATCTCCTGAAGGAGAAACATCGGCCGGCGAGTCCAGTCAGGCACAGCCAGAGGGTGCAACGCAAAGCGCTCCAAACAATGGCGACATCACTTCTGGCAAAATACCAAACGATTCATCTTCTGCTGGTGTACGTGTCAACACACATCAACTGCCGCCGCGATTGGTAGAAAGCGTTGAGATGACCCCCGATGCTGTGCAGTTGATTGTCGACCTCGACAACAAACCGCGCGAGACAAATGCACGTAACCACCGTTATCGATTGGATCTGGCCATGGACTTTTTGATGAGTGGGCGATCTATGCTGGCATTTGGTGGCAGACTGCATCCCTACATAACTCTATTGGGGGTTGTTACAATCGACTACTCAGATCTCTCTTTTGGTTATCAATTGCGCAAAACATTTACCCGCAGTGTACCTGAGACATTGGCTATCTCTACTGGGCCAGCTTTTGAAGTGCGCCTTTCTGAGTGGACGATGAAAAGCAGCCTCTACTTTAAAGCTATGCTACAGTTAGGAGCAACGTTTTATGACAGCTCCATCAGAGGCAAAGAGAGAGCATTTTCTGTGCGCCCATGGGGTGGCTTTGGTTGGCGAACCATTTACAACACGGGAGCATCTTGGTTTGTTGAAGCAGGGCTGGGGCGACCGATTGATATTCCCAAAGCGACTGTCAATCAGGGAATTGCTACAGCAGGTCTTTTACCGACAATACTCATAGGTATTAGCGCGGCTTGGTAACGGTATGAAATGTTCAAGGTACACAGCGCTGTTGTGGGTGTGTGCCGGATGTACGGGTTCTATTGATCCCACTGCGCAGCTGCAAGATCCACAATATGTTACAGATATTACCCAAGCTGTTACAGAGGGGTCGCTGCGCCTTTATGCACGACAAGCTGCAGTGGATCATGTGGCAAGCGAGGCAACCAAAAGCGCCTTGCAGCTGTTATCGCAAGGCCAATCTGTTGCTTTGGTTGGCCCAGAAGCGCTACCGCAAGCCCATATTGTTGCTGCACTTAGTGAGCAATGGCAGTTGTGGCGGCTGCACCCTACTGCAGTTAAGCAGTTTGCCCAACAAAACGCTTTAAACAAAAAGCAATATGTAGAGCGCTGGCACAGCATTTTGGCCGCCCGGGCATATATAGCAAAACAGGACCAAATCAAAGGCGATAGGTCGGTTTTTGTGATTCATAAGCCAGATGAATTTGCTTACACCACTGCCCAAATAGCTAGCTCTAGCAACCGAAGCCCTATTCAGTACGCACCGGCTGCCAATGTACTCTTTAGCATGCTGCAAACATCCGAATCCCCGCTGCTATTTGTGTTAACACTGCAGGAGTATCAAAAGCTGCAGCAAACACAGTTAGCCAATTTTATTCGTGTTGTGCCCACCTCCTCGTTTAATGCCAAGCAGGTTAACACCTATCTACAACAAACCGCCAAGGGTATTGAACAGGAGTTAGGTGTGACTGTGGCTACATCAACATCCGATATGCTCAGCAGTGTTGGTTTGTCCTGCTTTGCAGACATTGGCGCTGTTCAGCAAGGTATTGCAGCACTGCTGCAGCTGCCGCAAGCACAAAAAAACCTATCCGGCGCCATCGATGACAACGACTGGATACTTCGCTGGCTCGTTTTTAACAAACCCGATCTATCGCAACAGGCGTTGGCCTCCTCTATATCGTTTCAGTACCCCAACGCTGTGCTACAACAGCTGCAAGACAATGAAAATGTTGCTATTCCACAATGCCCCATTCGCAAATCTCTTGATTCATCACAAGCAGAAGAGGCGCTGCCGTTAAAGCTTGCAGCACAAGCAAGAGAGTTGTCGCTCAAACTGCAGAGCCTGCGTTTTGATGCAAGCCGTCTGAACAGCAGTGAATTTATTCAAGAGCTCATTCGTGATATTAGCCAGCTGCAACAAGACATTTGGTTTTTTGTAGGCCTATCGTCCCATGTTCCAAAAAATCTATTTGGTGCAATTATATTTGACATCAGCGATGTTGTGCAGCTGCTACAAGAGTTTTCGCCCTCTCTTGTGGCCTTCAACGACCTAGGCGCCATTGTGCAAAATATACGTGGTCAGCTCAACATGCTGGCCAAGGGTCCTGGAGGACCTCTGCTAGACTCTTATGTGACGCTAGCACAAAATTTAGGTTGGTCTACCAATACCAGCACCATCAATAACCCTCTCATTAACGGAACAAGCAGTGTGCAAAATCTGGCCAGTGAGCTACAGCAACAGATTCGTAATTTATGGCTGTGGTCTACCAACTCCTCTATTCAAGAGGAGGCTATGCCTGTGGCACAGCAGTTGGGATACCTTTTCACCTCCATTGCCAGTTTAAGCCCACAACAACAAAACAGTCAGTCGCTACAGCAGCGATTACAAATTGCGAGATCTGTCATTGATAACCTTGGTAGTTGGGATAGTTCGTTAGAGGCTATGCATCAATTTAGCCAACTTGTCGGTCGTTATGCCCAATGGAGTGTTGGCAGTGACCCTCTCCAGGCCCGAACCGCAAACAATCGTCTGCAGGGTCTGCTGAACATTACTCAAAACATCTTGGTGCTGCAGCAATCGGAGCAGTTAGATAGTTTTCTACTGTATTATCAGGGCCTATACCGTGCAGCTGCCAACGGCTTCGATTTCACCAGCCACGACCTAGCGGGTTTGGCAGACATCGATCAAATCTGGCTGCAAACTCCACAATCGGCTACCAATACCACATTGCTTGAAACACTCAAAACGGTTGGCCCGGTTGTATCGCAATGGTCTCCCCACCGCTTGCAGCCACCGGTTGTATCATCGGCGCATGTTTTATTAACAGAACTGATGAGTGGGCGTTTGTCTGGTGATGCCGGACGAACATTTGCCAGCCTATTTTCTATCTCCACAACGCTTGTTGACAAGTTGGATCATACCCCCTCGCAAGAGAATACGGCACTGCAGGCAAACTTGATGTCCGTCTTAGCTGTGCTGATGAATCCCAAAACTCCCCTGTACCAAGACAGCCGTTTTAGTGACGCCGTTGAGCTTTTCAAGCAGCTTGTAAATGGTTGGGGTAATGTCAATCTTGCTATGACAACTGGTTTAAGCCAGCTGTTTGCCAACTTGCTGCAAGATAGAGGCGAAGCGCTGTTTTCTACCAACCCAGCCGAAGAGAGGTATGCTATTATTGCTGCCAAAGAGTGGAAATTCCTCACACAGATTCTCAAAAAGTTGCCCGAAAGAAAAGTTTGGCGTCTAGAGTCTTACGACGAACTTGCCCGTTTTCATGCGCGTATTGTTAACAAGAGAGAATTGGTAGAGAAAAAATATAGCTCTAACCAAAACATTAATCAGTTTATTGATAAGTCGGAAGAGGGTGTGAGCAAAACAGAAAAAGGGCTGAATATTGCTGGCATTGAAATTGAAATCGATGAAACAAACATCAACATGATTGATGCCCTGCAGTTTGTCATCGAGGCTTCTATTAAGCTACTTGAGGCCATGGATGCCTCTTCGTCAGGCTACGTTCAAGATGGACAAAACAGCGCCCTGTTAACGCAAAGATTGCCACAAGAGCTGAAGATTATGTCAAACGTGTTACCCTTTGACGACTTGGCCAGTTTTAGCACACTCATGCAGGGGGCTCGAACGCTACTTGCTGTACTCACAGGAGGGCTGTTTAGTGGCATTCTTAACTCCAACGCATAACAAAACAGACCCAACAATGCTCATGCAAACACAAATCTCTTTTTACCGCAGCACAGTAAACCTTGTTGTAGTTGCTGTATTGTGCTTGGTTGCCGCCTGCACATTTGAAAATGCAACACCCTACATCGAAGATATATCGCAGCAGGCACAAGACGAAACCCTGCCCTCCTACATTTCTCAGGTTGTTGCGCAGTGGAAAACAGACCACGCATCGCTTCACCTCTCAGAGGTGATGGAGATTTTTCAGCATGTCAATGAGGAGATCTCGCTATTGGTAGGCCCTACGCAAACAGATGCACTGCTGCCGGTACAGGCCATGGCGCAGGCCATTAGCCAAGACGAAGCCTCAACAGGGTTGAACAAAATCAAAGTGTTCGAACTATTGATTGATAAGCTGCCTGAAGAGACGCGTGATAGCGATGGTTGCAGAAGCCGTTTGCTGCAATTGATTGAAAAAAGAGTTCGCTTGGTGCAAAACAGATACGTAGGGTACAAGCCAATTTTTTTCGTTGCAGATATCCAAACGCTCTCTTGTACAGACTTTTGCCATACACCCACTACCGACAGTGCATTCTTAGCGCAGCAGCAAGAGATCTGCGATGCACAGATTCGTGAAACCATTGATTTGCTTCGTTCAACAGAGGCTGGATTTGTGCTCGCCACTGATCCCAACACCTACCAAAGAGGTTTGCAGCAGTTCTTTACTGGAGCTGTTGTGCTGCTAAATCCCATTCCTTTAGACAACATCAGCAGCTACTTGCAAGCCCTTGATGCACCTGCCGAAAGTGTCGAAACTGCGGCGCGTCTCAACTGGTTTTATTTTCCCTATACAGCACTGCATCAAGCTTCGCAGCAGATTACCGCTCAAAAAAGCAGCGACGATATCATCAACCAAACGGCACAGCAGACACACACACCTGTCGAGCAGCTCAAACAGCTCTTGCAGTACACCGCAGATGAGTTCAAACAGCGCTTTGCATTGGGTGCTTTTACAACACCCAACCGTGAAAAGCGGCGTCTCATAGACGAACTATTAAACCACGCCACCCGTTTTGCATTACTAGTGCAAGCAGCCAGCCAAAACACACAGCTGACTGTTCAGCTACAAAACAGGGCTAAATTTATTCAAGCAGAGATTCATATGCTGTATGAAATTGCCAGCGAGCTAGACGACGCACAGCAAACAGCAGTGCAACAAGCTATGCAACAACTTACGACCACCTTGTCGCAACTATCGGACAATTTAAAAAACGACCCACAACTCCACGCGCTGCAGCTTGCTGTGCAATATTTACAACGAAATCTCTAACAGCTATTTATTCATAAAATCACTCGTGAGACGATCTCCCATGCAACCGCAAACCGATCTACAGCAGTTGGCCAAAACATTTCATGTCAAACCCGCCTTACAACCTACACGTATGATGGTAGCTCTGTCGGGAGGAGTCGACTCTTGCGTGGCAGCATGGCTCATGCAGCAGGCAGGTCACGAAGTGATTGGTGTATCGTTGCGTTTGGCTCCCGATGCGCCAGCAGGCACAGTGCGGCAGGGTCGATGCTGCTCCAACGACGACATGACCGACGCGCGTCAGGTGTGCGACAAACTGGGGGTCCCGTTTTATGCCATCGATGCACGAGAGCTGTTTCACAAACAGGTATTTTCACCCTTTGTACAGGCCTACAGGGCTGGCCTAACGCCTATTCCCTGCCTCGCATGTAACCACGTGGTCAAGTTTGGCTCGCTGTATCGCACAGCGCAATCGCTCAACGCACAGCTGGCAACCGGCCACTACGCGCAAAAGGTGCAGTACAAACAGCATCTTACTTTGGCCAGACCAATCGACAAACAGAAGGATCAAACCTACTACCTATATGGCACCTTACCAGAGGCGCTGCAGGCGCTACAGCTACCGCTAGGAACACTACACAAACCCTTTGTACGTGCCTTAGCACAGCGTGCCGGGCTGCTGCGGGTACACAACAAGCCCGACAGCCAAGAGATCTGCTTTGTGCCCGACGGCAACCATGCCCGTGTGATTGAGAAAGCCAGTGGTGCCCTACCCCAAGGAGAGGTTGTGCACATCAACGGCAAAAAATTGGGTGAGCATGACGGTATTCACCACTTTACAGTAGGGCAGCGCCGTGGCACCCATGTAGCTGTAGGAGAACGCAGCTATGTGGTTGATGTAGACCCACGCAACAACCGTGTGACAATGGGCAACAAACAGGCTTTGGCCTGCAGCAAGGTGCGGGTAGGACAGCTCAACGCCTTGGTACCTACAAGCCACTGGCCCAAGCAGGTTAGTGTGCAAATTCGCGCCCGCCACCAACCACAAAAAGCGCGCTGGCAATGCGACAAAAGCGACCAGCTGCAGCTGCAGTTTGACCAGCCTGCCTTTGCTGTAGCACTGGGTCAGGCTGCTGTGGTGTACGACGGCGATATCTTGCTGGGTGGCGGTATTTTATGTGCCCGACTCGATACCGCCATACCACGAGAGGTTGAGCTCGCAAGCTGTGGCTAGTACAGTGCAGCCAGTGGCTACATTTGGCCTGCTTAGGGGTTGAGATAAAACAGGTCTGTGATATCAAACTTCTCTTGCTCTCCTGGAGCTTGCTCGGGTGGCTCAGCAGCCAGATCCAGCAGTAGACTCATATTACTGCTGCCCAACTCCTCGGGCAAAACAGCAGCTCGAAATCTGCCATGGACAATCTCTGCAGTGGGATTTTTTGGAAACGAATCCTCACTAAAAGGCGGCAGTGGATGAATGCGTTCAATAGCAACCCGACCCTCAAATATGGGCGGATCTCCTGTTGGGGCATAGGAGTCTATGCTAAGTTGAAAAAATGTAGCAATTGAAGTGCCTTGTTGTACAACCACATCGCTCTTTGTGCGCAGCTGCAAACGATGCAGCAGCTGCGCCTGCTGCTTATCTGCATTGTGATCTGGGTGGGTAGCCGATGCAAACGATAGCCTGTCTGGGTTTTCAGGCGATGGCGGTAACATCACGCGAAATACCAGCACATCGCTCTTGATAAATTTACTACGCATGGTGCTCAAACGCTCGGGGCTCAGAGTGCTAAAGTCTTTTTCGGGATTAAAGCCAAAACTGCTCATAACACCCATCAAATAGGGCTGCTGCAGCAGATCTCCTTGCGCATTTTTTGTGATCGGATAGGCAAATACCGTTTTGTTGGGGTTAAATGTTTTGCCAGCCAACTTACCATTAAACTTTGCCTCACCTGCGCCATTGCACGCCTGCAGCAGGGTTACCAACAGCAGTGCAACAAGACCAAATAAACGTTTGTTACAAAGCATGGTATTCACAAATAAAAGCACAGCTAACTAACCATTGCTCACAATGGCGGGGTGGACGGGACTTGAACCCGCGGCCTCCGGCGTGACAGGCCGGCGTTATAACCAACTTAACTACCACCCCTTAATCGAACAATTCAAACAATCACCTGCTGCCAATCCCTCTTTTTGTACCTCTGCATGGTAGCCGTTGTCAAGCTTTGCAACACAAACCA